>DASXQC010000755.1:0-6724 GCA_036493235.1 Reyranella sp. | reverse complement strand
TCCGACGCGCGCTCGCCGATCATGATCGACGGTGCATTGGTGTTGCCGGAGGTGAGCGTCGGCATGATCGAGGCGTCGGCGACGCGCAGGCCCTGGATGCCGTGCACGCGCAGCCTGGGGTCGACCACGGCCATCGGGTCGATGCCCATCTTGCAGGTGCCGACCGGGTGATAGGTCGTCTCGGCGGTCGCCTTCACCCAGGCGATGATGTCCTCGTCGCTCTGGCGCGCGGAGCCAGGCGCCTGCTCGGTCAGCTTGAACGGCGCCATCGCGGGCGCGGTCATCACCGAGCGGGCGATGCGGACCGCCTTGACCGTCAGCTCAGCATCGACCGGCGATGACAGGAAGTTGAAGCGGATCGCCGGCGGCGTCTTCGCATCGGTCGAGGTGATGTGGATGCTGCCCTTGCTCTCCGGCCGCATCACATGCGCGTAGCAGGTGAAGCCGGCGGTCTTCGCGATCTTCGGGCCCCTGGGTGTCGGCTCGGTGAACATCGGCACCCAGCCCAGCAGCAGGTCGGGCGCGGCCAGCCCCTCGCGCGAGAACACGAAGGCCCGCATCGGCGCGCCGACCGAGCACAGCAAACCGTCGTTGAAGAAGGCCCAGCGCATCGCCTGCTTCACCATGCCGAGGCCGCGCGCGGTGTCGTTGTAGGTGACGCCCTTCTGACCGACCAGCCAGCGCGTGCGCGGCGCATAGTGGTCGCGCAGGTTCTCGCCGACGCCGGCCAGCGCGTGCTTCACGTCGATGCCGAGGGCCTTCAGCCGCTCCGGCTGGCCGATGCCCGACAATTCGAGGAGCTGCGGGCTGTTGATCGAGCCGGCGCTGATCACGACGTCGCGCGACGCCCGCGCCTCTTCGCTGCGGCCGTTCACCGAATAGCGCACGCCGACGCAGCGCCGGCCATCGAGCAGCACCGCTTCGGTATGCGCGCCGGTGACGATCCGCAGGTTGGGCCGCTTGCGCGCCGGATCGAGATAGGAGCGCGCGGCGCTACGGCGCCAGCCACCGGCGATCGTCGCCTGGCTCATGACGATGCCGTCCTGGCTCTCGCCATTGTAGTCGGAGTTGTGCCGGATGCCGACCTCACCCGCGGCCTTGATGATCGCCTGCAGAAGCGGCGTCGCCGGCCTCGGGTCGGTGACCTTGACCGGCCCCTCTCGGCCGCGAAAGCGATCGTCGCCGCCGCCCTGATAGCTCTCCATGCGTTTGAAGAACGGCAGCACGTCGTCGTAGCTCCAGCCCTGGTTGCCGAGCTGTGCCCAGGTGTCGAAGTCCTGCGCCTGGCCGCGTACGAAGGCGTTGCCGTTGATGGCGCTCGAGCCGCCCAGCAGTTTTCCCCGCGGCACCGGAATGCGCCGGCCGTTGGTGCTGGCCTCGGGCTCGGCGCGGTACAGCCAGTTGGCGGCGGGATTGGAAATCAGCCGGGCGGAGCCGACCGGCAGGTGCGTCCACGGATGGTCGGCCGCCCCCGCTTCGAGCAGCAACACCTTGTTCTTCGGATTCGCCGACAGCCGGCTGGCGAGCGCGGCGCCGGCCGATCCGGCGCCGACCACGATGAAATCGTACGTCATGTCATGCAAGCCTAACCCCTGACGCGCACCGCGTCGATTTTGCTATGATGGTCTCATAGATCGGAGGTTGCGATGCTCGCAGGACAGGTGATGTCACCCATCGTACTGGCTGTTTCGCTGGACGCATCGATCTACGAGGCGGCCGAGACGATGGTTTCGGCCGAGGTCAGCGCGCTTCCCGTGGTCGACGGCAGCGGCAAGATGGTCGGCATCCTGAGCGAAGCCGACCTGATGCACCGTCCCGAGATCGGCACCGAGCCGCGCAAGGGCTGGCTCGCACGCCTGCTAGGCGACAGCACCCGCTCGGCCCAGGACTACGTCACGCTCCATTCGCAGCGGGTTAAGGACGTGATGACCCGCTCGGTCGTCACGGTCGACGAGCAGACACCGCTCGGCGAGATCGCCCGGCTGATGGACCACCACAAGATCAAGCGCGTGCCGGTGGTGCGCAGCGACACGGTCGTCGGCATCGTCAGCCGCAGCAACCTGCTGCGGGCCCTGCTGTCGCACGATCCGCAGCGGCCGGCCTCGGCGCCAACCGACGAGTCGCTGCGCCGCGCCGTCGAGGCCGCAGTGAAAGGGCAGGACTGGACGTCACCGTGGCCGGTCAACGTCATCGTCAATGCCGGCGTCGTCCATCTCTGGGGCTTCGTCGGCAGTGAGGCCACCTCACGGGCTTATCGCGTCGCTGCCGAGAACGTGCCCGGCGTGCACAAGGTGGAGAACCACCTGCGCCGCGTGCCGCACGACGTCGGCATGGGCGTCTAGGACGTATTCCAAGGGGGAGATATCGATGAGCATCGCACTGGGAATGACCACGCCGTTCGCGGGCCGAGCACAGCTCCGGCTGTTCCTCTTTGCCGCTTCAGCGATCGTTTGCGCCATCGTGGGCGCGAAGGCCCTGTACGCAACCATGGATGCGGTTTCGGAATTTCCGCTGCCAATCTGCGCCTCTGACGCCTCAGCCAACGCACCGGGCAACAAGGTGGAGATCGTCAACTCGTACGCGATACCGGATATGCCCGGCAAGAAGGTGACGGTCGTCCGGGTGACATACGGACCGGGCGGCTTCACGCCGCCGCACCGTCATGGTGGCACGGTGACGGCCTACATCACCAAGGGCCAGATCCGGTCGCAGCTCAACGACGGACCAGTCGAGATATTCAATGTCGGCCAGACGTTCTTCGAGCCGATGGGCACGATCCATCGGGTCTCCGCCAATGCGAGCAACACCGAGTGGGCGGAGTTGATCGCCGTTTTCGTCGCCGACGAAGGGGCGCAGTTGACGACCCTTCTCGAGCCTTGAGGCACGTCCCGGCGGCCTACGCCGCGCCGTAGGGCGCGCCCCATTTGTCCTGGTAGACGACCATGTCGAGCGGCGCGCGCTTGACCGGGCCGAACTTGCCCATCGGATAGCCGATCGGGAGGATGGCGAAGGAGATCACGCCCTTGGGCAGGCCGAGCGCCGCGTCGACTTCCTTCTGGTAGAACATGTGCCGGTTGGTCAGCGTCGTACCGAGGCCGACCGCGCGGCAGGCCAGCACCATGTTCTGGACCGCCGGATAGATCGACGCGCCGGCGCCCGCGCCGGGCGGATTCGTGTCGCTCTCGAGGCAGGCGACGATCCAGACCGGCGCCTCGGCGAAGTGGTCGGTGAGATAATGCACCGCGTCGTGCTGACGCTTGAACTTCTCCGGGCTGACGCCGGGCGGCGGCGCGACGGTGCTGTAGCGCGGGCCGATGATCTCGTCGTAGGCCTTCTTGTACCAGACGGCGGCGGCTTCCTTGATCTTGCGGTCCTTGACCACAAGGAACCGCCACTTCTGCGCATTACCGCCGGACGGCGCGCAGGTGCCGGCCTGCAGGATCTTCGCCACCAGCTCGTCCGGCACCGGATCGGGCTTCAACCGCCGCATCGCGCGGCAATTTTCCATCGTCTCGAACAGGTCCATCGCTACCTCCTCCATCACTTTCCTCCCTGCGCGCAGGGAGGAATCATTTGAGCTGCTCCACCACGCGGCCGAGGCGCTCCAGCGAGCGCACCGCCATCTTCTGGCCGAGGCCGGGCCATTGAACGCGCAGCAGGATGTGGTTGGTGCCAGTCTTCTCGCCGTAGCGGCCGATCTGCTCGACCAGCTGGCTCTCGCTGCCGATCAGGAAGCGGCGAGCGGCGAACTTGTCGAAGTCGGCGCGGATGCCGTCGGCCGGCACGAAGCCCGAATCGCCGCTCCAGCTCGCATAGGCCTCGTACTTGAACGACAGCGGCTCGCGCACCTCGTCGAGCGTGCCGACATGGCATTCGCGAATGATCGGATACTCCTCGGCCGGTGCGACGCCGGCCGCCTCGCGCGTCTCGCGGAACAGCGCGTTCAGCTTGGTGACGTTCTCTTCGCTCACCATCGGCGAGGGGAACCAGGCGTCGCTGAGCTTGGCGGCGCGCTTCACCGCGGCCTCGACGTCGCCCGCCATCCAGATCGGCAGGTTCTTCTGCTGCGGCTTGAGGCTCGCGGTCACGCCGGTGACGGTATGGAAGCGGCCGCGATGCTCGACCACGTCGTCGCGCCACATCTTGCGGATCACCTCGACGCCCTCGACGAAGCGCGGCACGCGCTCCTTGAACGGCACGCCGATGGAATCGAATTCCTCTTTGCGATAGCCCAACCCGAGACCGATGATCGCCTTGCCGCCGGCGAGCCAGTCGAGCGTTGCACACTCCTCCGCGACGATCACCGGGTTGAGCAGCGGCAACAGCAGCAGGCCGGGGCCGATCTGCATGCCCTGCGCTTCGGCGGCGAGGCGCGACAGCAGCGGCATCGCCTGGAACATCTGCAAGGGAGTCGACAGGAAATGCTGGCCGACCATCAGCGACGCAAGCCCGCTCGCTCTCGCCACGCGAACCTGCTCGATCAGGTTCGCGAGCTCCGGGGCGAGGTCGGCGCCCTGGCGCCATTGCGTCGCCATGTACAGACCGAGCTTCATGTTTTCCTCCGTCGGTGAGCTTAGCCTACACTCGGCCCAGCAACGGAGGGCAAAGTGGCCAGATCACCAAATGGACGGGTCGCCGGAAAGATCGCTTTGGTGACGGGCGCCGCCAACGGACTGGGCCGGGCCATCGCGCTGCGGCTCGCCGAGGAAGGCGCCACCCTGGTGCTGACCGACATCGATGCGACCGGCCTCGCCGAGACCGAGCGGCAGCTCAAGGCCGCGAACGCCGGCTCCAACACGCCGCCGCTTGTGGTGAACGCCGACGTCACCGAGGAAGCGCCGGTGAAGGCGCTGTTCAAGAAGACCTTCGACACGCACGGTCGGCTCGACATCCTGGTCAACGATGTCGGCGGCGGCACGTCGGGGCGCATCTGGGAGGTCAAGGTCGAGGACTGGGACCACATCATCAAGCTCAACCTCCGCTCGGCCTTCCTGTGCACGCGCGAGGCGGCCGGGCACATGAAGGAGCGGCGATCGGGCTGCATCATCAACCTGTCATCCGGCGCGCGCGAGGGCACGCCGTGGACCGCCTACTACATCGGCAACTCCGCCTACTCCACCGCCAAGGCCGGCATCCATGGTTTTACCCGCGGCGTTGCGCTCGAGCTGGCGGAGTACGGCGTGCGCGTGAACGCCGTCGCGCCGGGGCCGATCGAGACCGAGCGCACGGGGCCGGGCTTCCGCAAGATCGAGCAGCTCGAGTACGGGCCGATCCGCGCCACGCCGATGCGCCGCATCGGTGTCCCCGAGGACATCGCCAATGCCGTGCTCTACCTTGCCTCGGACGAGGCCCAATACATCACCGGCACCACGCTTCCGGTCGCAGGAGGACGTTAATGGACACCACGATCACGGACGGACTCGATCGCGACATCGCCGCGCTGAAGGCAAAGGCGGCCGACTACGGCGCGCAGCACAAGGTGATCGACGGTATCGCCTGGCCGAACGGCGCGCGGCTGGCGGTGAACTTCACCGCCGACTTCGACACCATGCTGCTGCGCCGCCTGATGAACGAGCCGCCGTCACAGCTCGCCAAGGGCGAGTTCGGCGGCCGGGTCGGCATCTGGCGCCTGATCGAGCTGTTCGACAGCCACAGGATTAAGGCGACCATCTTCACACCGGGCCGCATCTGCGAGCTCTACCCCGAGTCGCTGCGCGCGGCCGCAAAAAGCGGACACGAAATAGCCGACCATATGTGGGAGCATCGCGTGCCGAAGGAACCCGACCTCGAGCGCGATCACCTCAGGAAGACCATCGCGGCGATCGAGAAGACTGTCGGCAAGAAGCCGGTCGGCACGCGCAGCAATCACAGCCGCGAGCTGCTGCTGGAGCACGGCTACTTCTATGTCTCCGAAGATTCGATGGATTACCGGCCGAACTGGCTGAGCGCGGCCGACGGCTCGAAGCCGATCCTGAACCTGCCATTCCACTATGCCATCGACGACGCGATGTTCTTCAGCTTCGCCTGGCTGGGCAGTGACAACAGCGCCCAGCGCATGATGGATCCCGATCATGTCGAGGAGCTGTGGTGGCGCATGTTCGAGCAGTGCTATCGCGACGGCGGCTACATGAACATCTGCATGCACCCGTTCGTGTCGGGCCGCGCGCTGCGCATCGCCATGCTCGACCGGCTGATCAACCGCATGAAGGCGCTGCCCGGCGTGTGGTTTCCGAGCTGCGAAGAGGTCGCGCGCCACATCATCAGTGCCCAGAAGGGAGCGAAGTGAGATGCCCTGGAAGGAGCGCTACACGATCAGCGACGAGAAGAGCATCCTCGACGCCGACATCAAATGGCCCGATGGCAAGCGCTGCTGCTTCCGCGTCGTGGTCGATCTCAGTCCCGCCTGTGGACCCGATGGCATCAGCCCCGCGAACCTGACGACGCCCGACGCCTACTACGGCATGAACGGCGGGCTCGACGCGCTCACCGGTGTGCTCGATCGCTTCGGCATCAAGGCGACCTTTGCCGTGCCGGCGGCGATCGCCGAGATCCAGGCCGACAAGCTCCGCAAGCTCGTCACCGCCGGCCACGAGATTGCCGCGCACGGCTTCAAGCATGAGGACGTGAGCACCTTGTCGAAGGACGAGGAGCACGCGCGCCTCGACCGCACGACGTCGATCCTCACCAAGGTGGTCGGCCAGCGCCCGGCCGGCTGGTTCTCGCT
>DASXQC010000754.1:0-2360 GCA_036493235.1 Reyranella sp. | reverse complement strand
CGGCAGCGAGTGCGCTGCAGACCCCCAGCATCAGGAACAGCGCCGCCAACGCGATGCGGCGGCCGGATAGCACCATGGTTCGGTTCTGCCACATAACTGCTTGTGACGGCATGAAGTAATTCTATGGCCGAATGCCGCGGCAAAGCTTGCAAGCGCTTGGCCCGCACCGCACTTTCCGCGCCATGACCTCCCGCTCCTACTGGACCGCCGTGTGGTGCGGCTTCGTCGTCCTCGCCATCGGCCTGGGTGTCCGCCAGAGTTTCGGCATCTTCCTGAAGCCGGTTTCGGCCGAACTGCATGTCGGCCGCGAGCTGTTCTCCTTCGGCACGGCCGCCTCGATGCTGCTGATGGGCGTGTTCGCACCGATCGCCGGCCGGCTGGCTGACCGCTTCGGCTCGGCGCCCACAATTGCCGCCGGCGGGGTGCTGTACGTGCTGGGCATGATCGTGACCGCGACCATGCACAGCGGCTTCATGCTGGTCGTCGGCAACATCCTGGTCGGCACCGGCCTCTCCGCCGCGTCGTTCGGCCCGGTCCTGGGAGTCATCCTGCGCGTGGCGCCGCCGGCGAAGCAGGCGCTGGCGGTCGGCATCTGCTCGGCGGGCGGTTCGTTCGGGCAGTTCTTCATCGTCCCGCTCGCCTCTGTCCTGCAGAACCACTTCGGCGATTGGCGCCTCACCATGTGGGCCCTGACGGCCCTGGCGGCGCTGGTCATCCTGCTCCCGATCGGCCTCAACGACCGCCAGCAGATCGCCGCGGCCAGGAAGGCGACCGGCGACAACCAGACCACGCGCGAGGCGCTGGCCGAGGCCTTCGGCAACCGCAGCTATGTGCTGCTGATGATCGGCTACTTCGTCTGCGGCTTCCACGTCGCCTTCGTGGGCGGCCATCTGCCGGCTTACGTGTCGGACAAGGGCATCGGCCTGTCCCTCTTCGGCATCACGCTCTCGCCCGCGGAACTCGGCGGCTGGAGCATCGGCATGGTCGGCCTGTTCAACATCGCAGGCTCGATCCTGTGGAGCTCGATGGGCGCGCGGTACCAGCGCAAGAACCTGCTGTCGCTGCTCTACCTGCTGCGCTCGTTCGTGTTCCTGGCCTTCGTACTGGCGCCGCTGTCGGCCGCGTCGGTGCTGGCTTTCGCCGGCGCGCTCGGCTTTCTGTGGCTGGGCACCGTGCCGCTCACCACGTCCCTGGTCAGCGTGATGTTCGGCCGTGTGCATCTCACGATGCTGAACGGCTTCGTCTTCCTCGGCCATCAGGTCGGCAGCTTCGTCGGCGGCTGGGGCGGCGGTCTGATGTACGACCTGCGGGGCAACTACGACCTGATGTGGTGGATATCGATCGCCCTGGGGCTCATCTCGGCGCTGCTGCACTGGCCGATCGTCGAGAAGCCGGTGCCGCGGCTGCAGCCGACGCTGCAACCCGCATGACCCGGGGCTGGCGCCCCCTGCTCGCCTGGGGTGCCGTCGCCCTGCTCGTCGCCTTGACCGGAATTTCGTTCGTGCTCTGGGGTACGAACGGACCAGCCTACATCGTCGATCTGGTCGCGGCGTACTGCCTCTAGCTCAGAGGACGAACCTGGACAGGTCCGCGTTCTTGGCCAGCGAGCTGACGTGCTCGCGGACATAGGCGGCGTCGATCTCGATTTTATGGCCGGGCTTGTCCGAGGCAGTGAAGCTGATCTCCTCGAGCAGCTTCTCCATCACGGTGTGCAGCCGGCGCGCGCCGATATTCTCGACCGTCTCGTTGATCTCGGCCGAGAGGCGCGCCAGCTCGTCGATCGCGTCGGGCTTGAACTCGAGCTCGACCTTCTCGGTCGCCAGCAGCGCCTTGTACTGCTTCACGAGGCTGGCCTCGGGCTCGGTCAGGATGCGCTTGAAGTCCTCCTGGTTGAGCGACGCCAGACTGACGCGGATCGGCAGGCGGCCCTGCAGCTCCGGCAGCATGTCGGACGGCTTGGCGAGGTGGAACGCGCCGGAGCAGATAAACAGCACATGATCGGTCTTCACCGGGCCGTGCTTGGTGTTGACCGTGGTGCCCTCGATCAATGGCAGCAGGTCGCGCTGCACGCCCTCGCGGCTGACGTCGCCACCGCCGCGCATCTCGCTGCGGGCGGTGATCTTGTCGATCTCGTCGATGAACACGATGCCGTTCTGCTCGACCGATTCGCGCGCCTCGCGCACCACCTTCTCCTGGTCGAGCAAGCGATCGCTCTCCTCGCGCATCAAGGTCTCGTAGGCCTCGCCCACTTTCATCTTGCGCTTCTTGGTGCGGCCGCCCAACGCCTTGCCCAACATGTCGCCGAGATTGATCATGCCGACCGAGGCGCCGGGCTGACCCGGAACCTCGAACTGCATCGG
>DASXQC010000753.1:0-3711 GCA_036493235.1 Reyranella sp. | reverse complement strand
CCAGCACAAGAGGGTGTGAATGCGCGTAGGCGTTGAAGTGGGCGGAACGTTCACCGATCTGGTCGCCGTCGAGGGGGGACGCGTCGTCGTCACCAAGGTGCCGAGCACGCCGAAGTCGCCGGACGTCGGCGCGTTCGCGGCTCTCACGGCGTCGGGCATCGATATTGGCAGGATCGAGGATCTGGGTCACGGCTCGACCGTCGCCACCAACGCGGTGCTGGAGCGCAAGGGAGCGCTGGTCGCCTTCGTCGCCACCCAGGGCTTCCGCGACCTGCTGTTCATGCAGCGCCACGACCGGCGCAACATCTACGACCTGTTCTACGCCAAACCCGCGCCGCCGGTGCGCCGCAAGGACTGCTTCGAGGTTATCGAGCGGCTCGACGCCGATGGTTCGGTCGAGACCGCGCTCGATGAAGCGAAGGTCCGCAACGCGCTGATCCCGGCACTGAAAGCCGGCAACTATCGCGCGGTCGCGATCTGCCTGCTCAACGCCTACGCCAACCCCGCGCATGAGGAGCGGCTGGCGGCATTGATCACCGAGGCGCTGCCCGGCATGCTGGTCACCTGCAGCCATCAGGTGGCGCGCGAGTTCCGCGAGTTCGAGCGCGCCTCGACGACGATCCTGTCGGCCTATGTGCAGCCGGTGATCGACGGCTACCTGCACCGCTTCGAGAACAAGCTGGCCGAATCGGGCTTCAAGGGCCGCTTCACGGTAATGCAGAGCAACGGCGGGCGCCTGCCGGCCGAGGCGATGCGCACCAGCGCCATCACCGCGCTCTATTCCGGTCCGGCCGCAGGCGTGGTCGGCGCGACGCGGCAGGCGGCGCGCTCGGGCTTCAAGGACCTGATCACCTTCGACATGGGCGGCACCTCGACCGACGTCTGCCTGGTGCAGGACGGCCGCCCCTCGCTCGCCTCGGAAAGCGAAATCGACGGCCTGCCGATCCGCACACCTGTGCTCGACATCGTCTCGGTCGGCGCGGGCGGCGGCTCGATCGCCTGGGTCGACGACGGCGGCATGCTGCGCGTCGGCCCGCAAAGCGCTGGCGCCGATCCCGGCCCGGCCTGCTACGGCAAGGGCGGCGCCGAGCCTGCGATCACCGACGCGCATATCGTGATCGGCACCATCCGACCAACCGCGTTCTTGGGCGGCCGCATGAAGCTCGACGCCGATGCGGCGAAGAACGCCTTCACATCGACCGCGCAACGCTTCGCTTTGTCGACCGAGCAGGCCGCCTCCTCCGCCCTGCAGCTCGCCGACGCCAATATCGTGCGGGCGATCCAGCTCGTCTCCACCGAGCGCGGCCGCGATCCGCGCGACTACGCGCTGGTGCCGTTCGGCGGCGCCGGTCCGTTGCATGCCGCGCGCATCGCCGAGGAACTCGGCATCTCGACCATCGTCGTGCCGCCCAACGCCGGCGTGATCTCGGCCTACGGGCTGGTCGCCAGCGACTATACCAAGTTCGACGCCGTCACGCGCAAGATGAAGCTCGACGAGGCGGCCGCAAAGGAAGCGGCCAGGACCTTCGCCGAGATGCGCAACAGGCTCGCCGCGCAGTTTGCCGAGATGAAGCTGCCGGGTGAGCTGGTCTATACCCACACACTCGACATGCGCTTCGTCGGCCAGGCCTTCGAGGTCGGCGTCGAGATCCCGGCCGATCGCATCGCCAACCTCGACGCGAAGTACATCGCCGAGCTGTTCGCCGATGCGCACCATCGCACCTTCATGCATGGCGCCACGCTCGACCGGCCGGTCGAGATCGTGACCTTGCGCGTCGGTGCCACCCTGCCGATTGGCGCCGCGCCCAAGCTCGACCGCGAGACCCTGGAGCGCGCGCCGGAGCAGATGCGCCTCTTCCATGGCGACGGCTGGATCGACTGCACTCGCCACACCGCCGAGGCGCTGAAGCCGGGCCAGAAGATCGAGGGCCCCTCGGTGATCGAAGGCTACACGGCGACGACCTGGGTGCCGCCCGGCTGGACGGCGACCCTAGACGCCTCAGACAATCTGATCCTGCGGAGAACGGCATGACGACCCTGAGCCCGATCGACTACGCCGTGATCAGCCAGGCGCTGATCGCCGGCGCCCGCGAGATGGGCGTGAAGCTGATCCGCTCGGCCTACTCGACCATCCTGCGCGAGGCACGCGATGGCTCGGCCGGCCTGATGGACCGCAACGGCAACACCGTGGCGCAGGCTGAGCTGATCCCGATGCAGCTAGGGCCGATCGGCGAGACCCTGCGCGCCTGCCTCAGGCGCCATCCGGTCGACACGCTCAAGGAAGGCGACTTCCTGATCAACAACGACCCGTTCGAGGGCGGCCAGCACATCCCCGATGTGTTCATCTTCACGCCGATCTTCGTCGATGGCCGCGTCGTCGGCTTCGGCGCGAGCGTGGCGCATCACCTCGATCTCGGCGGCGGCGCGCCCGGCCTCAACATCCATGCCTCGGACGTCTACCAGGAAGGCATCCGATTTCCGCCGTCGAAGTACAACTTCCACCAGGACTGGAACGGCGGCAGCTTCGAGCGCCTGGTCACCGCCAACGTGCGCGTGCCCGACCTCACGATCGGCGACTTCAACGCCCAGTTCGCCGCCAACGCGATCGGCGTGCTGCGGGTCAAGCAGCTCTGCGAGCGCTACGGCGTCGACAAGGTCGAAGCGGCGATGACGGAAATGCAGGACTACTCGGAGCGCCGCGTGCGGGCCGCGATCGCGCAGGCGCCGAAGGGCACGTTCTACGGCGAGGATGCGATCGACGATGACGGCCTCTCAGACGATCCGCTGGTGATCAAGGCCAAGGTCACGATCGCCGACGATTCGGTCGAGATCGACTTCGAGGGCACCTGCCCGCAGGTCAAGCGCAACCTCAACTGCCCCTACTCCAGCACGCTCTCGGCGGCGCTCTCCTGCGTGAAGTCCGTGCTGACCTCGCCCGATATTCCCTATAACGAGGGCATGGCGCGGCCGATCCGCATCAAGGTGCCGTACGGCTCGCTCCTGAATCCGCGACCGCCAGCGCCTGTGCGGGCGCGCATGATCCCGGCCTATCGCGTATTCAACGCCGTGATGAAGGCGATGGCGCAGGCCCTGCCCGACAAGGTGATCGCCACCGGCTTCGACTGCACGACCGCGTTCTGCCTCAGCCATCTCGGCGAGAAGGGCTACAGCGTCTATCTCGAGATCTTCGGCGGCGGCTACGGCGCGTCGAAGGCAACCGACGGCTGCGACGCCGTCGATTCGCCACTCAGCAACTGCTCCAATGCCCCCGTCGAATCGCTCGACATCGACTACGACTTCTTCCGCATCGTCGGCTACGAGCTCGCGCCCGATTCCTTCGGCCTCGGCGCGCGGCGCGGCGGCGCGGGCTTCGTCCGCCGCTGCGAGATCCTGCGCGACGACGTGCAACTCGCGATCTATTCCGACCGCTTCCGCCTCGCCCCCGAGGGCCTGCTGGGCGGCGAGCCCGGGCAGCGCGGCTACTGCCGCGTCCACCGCGCCAACGGCACGACCGAGGACCTCCGCAGCAAGGCCGCCGTCGATCTCGCCAAGGGCGACGTCGTCGAGATGTTCGTCGGCGGCGGCGCCGGCTTCGGCCGCGTCTCCGAGCGCCCCGACTCCCTGATCGATCGCGACCTCGCCGACGGCCTCCTCACCCGCGACCCGCGCGCGGCGCGAAAGCTGGCGGCGGAATGATCTTGCCGGACCGCG
>DASXQC010000752.1:0-1676 GCA_036493235.1 Reyranella sp. | reverse complement strand
CTACTCCGACATGGTGGGCCGCGCCGAGATGATCTGCTCGGTGATCGACACGCCACTGATCGCCGACGCCGACACCGGCTACGGCGGCCTCTTGAACGTGCAGCGTACCGTGCGCGGCTACGAGGCGGCCGGCGTCGCAGCGATCCAGATCGAGGACCAGGAGATGCCCAAGAAGTGCGGCCACACGCCGGGCCGACGCGTCGTGCCGATCGAGGACATGGTGCTCAAGATCAAGGTCGCCGTCGAGGCCCGGCGCGATCCTGCGACGCTGATCGTCGCCCGCACCGACGCGCGTACCGCCCACGGCCTCGACGAGGCGCTGCGGCGGGCCAAGGCCTACGAGACGGCAGGCGCCGACATCATCTTCGTCGAATCGCCCGAGAGCGAAGCCGAGCTCGAGAAGATCGGCAAGGAGGTCGCGAAGCCGCTGCTCGCCAACATGGTCGAGTTCGGCAAAACCCCGCGGGTCGAGGTCGACCGGCTGAAGAAGTGGGGCTTCGATGTCGCGATCTATCCTGGGCTGGGCTTCAGTGTCGCGGCCGAGGCGATGCGCCAGTCGTGGGAGTTCCTCAAGGACAAGGGCACCAGCAACGGGATCGCCTTGCCGCAGTACCGCAACATGCATGAGCTGATGGGCTTCTCCGAGGTCTGGGATTTCGAGAAGAAGTGGGCATCGTGAACGGACAGCGCCCGAACCTCTTCGCGCTGATCGCCCGCCTGCCGCCGCGCATCTGGCTGCAGGCGGCGCTGGGTCTGATCGCCTTCGCGGTGCTGGCGGTGCTGGGCTTCGCCATCATCGCCGGATTCGTGGCGGTCGTGCTGGTGATCTTGCTGATCTATCGCTTGCGCGCCTGGCTGATGGCCCTATTCGCCGGCCGGCCGATGCCGCCGGCGCGGACGGATCGGCCCAATGTCACCGACGTCACCTACGAGATCGTCGACCGCCGCGACGAGCGGCGGGACTAAAGCAGAGTCCACGCCCCGGTTGAATCAATCCGCCTCACCCTGAGGAGGCGCGCAGCGCCGTCTCGAAGGGTGGGCAACAGACATGGTGCTCGTGCCCACCCTTCGAGACGCTCGCTGCGCTCGCTCCTCAGGGTGAGGTTGTTTTGGTTCGATCTGCTTGGACTTTGCTCTGGCAGCGGCGATCCAATAGCCGGAAATGCGGAAAAATCGGCCGGTGAATATCCTCATTTCCGGCTAGTCGCCGGCTGGTCTCAGCACGACCACTGGAAGCCGTCGATCACGAAGTGCTGGCCGGTGATGAAGCAGGGCTCGGACGTGGCGAGGAAGGCCACGAGCTGGGCCACGTCGGCGGGCGAGCCGAGGCGGTTCAGCATAATGCCCCTCTTCATCTCCTCGCCGCGTGACTTCGTCAGGCTGTTGCCGAGCTCGGTCTCGATCACGCCGGGGCAGATGGCGTTGATCATGATCTTGGGTCCCAGCTCTTTCGCGAGCGCACGGGTGAGGCCGAGGATGCCGGCCTTGGCCGTGGCGTAGGCATGCTTGCTGACCGCCGAGGTCACGCCGCCGGATAGAGCATTCAGCGAGGACATGCTGGCGATGCGGCCGCCGGTGTCCTGCTTCAGCATGATCGGCGCGATGGCGTGGATGTAGTTGAAGCAGCTCTTGAGGTTGACCGCGATGGTGCGGTCGAACTCCTCCTCCTTGATCTC
>DASXQC010000751.1:0-4205 GCA_036493235.1 Reyranella sp. | reverse complement strand
CGAATAAGGGCAGCGACATCAAGGTCGTCGAATTCATCGAATCGATGACGACCTGGGCCATGCCGATCAGCGGTTGGTCCGAGAAGAAGAACAGCACCGCGGCGCAGGCGCCGAGCACCAGGAAGATCGGCATGCCTGAAGCGAGCAGGCCGAAGAACATCACGAAGAAGAGGAAGGTCCACACGGTCTGATCAGTCCTGTTGCTTCAGTCCTGGGGCACGATCATGTCGTGCTCCGCCGTGTGACCGACGGTCATGGTCGCCGGGTCGAAGCGGAACAGGTAGCGATAGAGGCGGATGCAGTAGCGCGCGACCATCAACAGGCCGCCGACCGGCAGCGCGGTATAGTAGATCCACATCGGGAAGGCGAAGTCGCTCGCGCTGTGCTCGTCGAGCATCCAGCTCGATTCGACGATGCTGGCGCCGTACCACACCATGCCGACGCAGAAGACCAGCGCCACCACGCAGTTGAAGGCTTCCATCCAGCGCTGACCCCGGGTGCCGACCAGGCGCAGCACCAGGTCGGGTCGGACATGGCCGTCGGTCCGCACCAGCTGGCTGGAAATGATCATCACGCCCCAGACCACGAGGTAGACGATCACCTCCTCGGCCCAGGAGATGGCGTAGTTGGGAAAGAAGTAGCGCCCGACCACCTGGACGAGCCCCACCAGCATGGCGATCGCGCCGAGCAAACCCACCAGGAGCCGCTCGACCCGATCCCAGATCGTATCGCGCTGATTCACGAGGCGAAGGCTATCACGCCGTTCCGACCGATTCCTTCACCAGTTTGACCACTTCCGGCGAAAGCTTGGCGTCCTTGATCAGCGAGTTGATGTCGGCCAGCTGTGCGTTGCGGGTAGCGCCCGCTTCGGCGGCGCTGGGGTCGTGGAATTTGACGCCGTTGGTCTCCAGTACCTTGCGGGCATTGGCCTGGCTGGCGGCGGCGTTCTTGCGGTAGTCGCCGATATTCTGAGCCCACAGGTCCTTCATCATCTTCTGCTGGTCGGCCGACAGCTTGCCCCAGAAGCCCTTGCCGATCATCGGGATGTACTGGCCCATGAACTGGTGGTCGGCGTAGGAGTACTTCACGCCCGCCTCCCACAGCTTGGCCGAGTTGCAGCTCTCGTCGGTCGAGACGAAGGCGTCGAAGGTGCCCTGGCTCAGCGCCAGCGGGACGTTCGGCCACGCGGTGGTGTTGGCGATGGCGCCGGCGAACTTGATGCGCCAGGAGATCGCGGCACCACCCGGGCTGCGGATCTTGAGGCCCTTGAGGTCGGCGAACTTCTCGAGCGGCGTCTTGGTCGCGTACCAGTTCTGGTAGCCGAGATCGATCCACGGACCGAGCACGTGGCTGCCGAGCTTGGCTTCGAGCTGCTTGTTGATGTACTCGCCCGGCTTGCCGTCGGTCGCCTTGTGCGTGACGTCGAGCGACACGCCGTAGAAGTACGGCAGCTGGACCATGTCGCAGTCGGGCACCAGGCCGGTCAGCGTCCAGGCGCCGGGCGCCGCGATCTCGACCTGGCCCTGCAGCAGCGCCTTGGAGACGTTGAGATCGGCGAACAGCTGGCCGGAGTGGAACACTTCACCCTTCAGCGCGCCGTTCGAGGCCTTCTCGAGCTTGCCGACATAATCGACCACCGCCTGGTTGCGCGGATGGCTCGGGGCGGTGTCGAGTGACCAGCGGAACTTCAGCGGCTCGGCGGCGCGCAGCACGCTCGGCGCGGCCAAAGTCGTAGCGGCTGCCGCGCCAACGAAGGCACGGCGGGTGAAACGGACGGTCATTTTGTCTTCCTCCTGAACCCAACGCGAAGGCTTGTTGTTGGGATCAATTTTCTTCCGGCGACGTATTTTGCGAACGTAGGCCAAGTGTCGCATGAGTTGCGCAACGACAATGCTGCAGGCAACGCGCGCCTGTCCGGTCGGTCGCGCCATACTCGGTCTGCTGCAAATTCCGCGATTTTTCAGGGCGCGGGGATAGCGTTGCGATTGCGGCCGTAGGTTCGCCTGTGACGAATCCCTTCGCGAAGCGGACGGCTGTGTTGGCAGTCGGAACGATCCTCGCTCTTGCCGCACCAGCAGGAGCCCAGTCGATTGGCGTGACGTCGATCTCGATCGGCGATCCACTCGGCAAGCCGCCGGCTGCGGCAGAGCGCGTGCTGCGGGTCGGCATCGACCTGCAGGCGGGCGAACTGGTGACGACCGGCGGGAAGGATCGATGCCATCTGTTGTTCCTCGACGGCACGGCACTCACCGTCGGGCCGCAGGCGCGGCTCACGCTCGACAAGTTCGTCTACGACAAGGACCGCAGGCTCGGCGCGCTCAGCCTCAGCGCGGCGCAGGGCACGTTCCGTCTGGTTGGCGGCAAGATCAGCAAGACCGTGCCGATCACTGTCACCACGCCGTCGAGCACGCTGACCATCCGCGGTGGCATCATGATGTTCGAGGTCCAGCCGACGATGACCACGGCGACCTTTCTGTTCGGCTACGAGATGACGGTGACCAGCCTCGGCCAGACACGCAGCGTCACCACGCCGGGCTGGCAGGTGACGTCGCTCGCCGGCCACTTCCCATCGGCGCCGATCGCGACGCCGCGCGGCGGTCTGGCGGGCGACCTGCGCAAGCTCGAAGGAATGGGCCAGCGGCCGGGCGATGGTGCAGCCGATCGTGCGGCGCGCACATCGGGCTTCGCCGATCGCAATTCCGGCCAGGGCCCCGAGGCCCGCGGTCCGATCCAGGGCGGTCCGCCGCCGCGCGCGCCGGATCGTCCGATGGGGCCCGGCATGGGGCCGCCGGGCGCCATGCCCGGCTTGCCGCCCGGCATGTCTCCGTTCCCCACACCGCCGGCAGGACCGCAATGACCCGGCCGCTTGCGGCGCGCCACCGTTGTGCGAAAAGAGGGAAACGGAGAGTGAAATGGCCCGACTGAATTCGATCGACGACCTGCGCAAGATCATCGCCGAACCGCGGCCGACGACGTTCAAGAAGATCCTCGATGCGCTCGACGAGCAGTCGATCGATTTCCTGAAGCGCTGCCCGTTCGCGCTGGTCGGTACGACGTCGAAAGATGGCACTGTCGAGGTCTCGCCCAAGGGTGACGAGCCGGGCTTCATCCGCGTCGTGGATCCCAAGACGCTGCTGATCCCCGAGCGGATCGGCAACGACCTCGCCTTCGGCCTGTCGAACATCATCGATAACGGCCAGATCGGCCTGCTTGCGCTGGTGCCTGCGACCGGCGAGACGCTGCGCATCTCCGGCACGGCCGAGGTGTTCGACGATCCCGAGCTGGTGCAGTCACTGTCTTCGCTCGGCAAGCCGGCGCTGCTGGCGACGCGCGTGCACATCAAGCACTGCTACTTCCACTGTGCCCGCTCGGTCCTGCGCTCCAATCTCTGGAAGCCCGAGGCCTGGCCGGCGCCCAGCCGCATCTCCTTCGGCAAGATCATCGCCCCGCGCATCGGCGCGGACGAGGAGCTCGCGAACCGGATCGATGCCAGCGTGGCCGGCTCCTACCAGGACCGGCTCTGGAGCAATACGTAGCTCGTTGGACCGCGCGCATCCTGCGCGCTCATGAGCGGGCTGGAAGCCCGCGGTCCACTGACTAAGCCGACGATTTCGCGTAGATCGCGTCGACGTGGATGTCGGCGCAGTCGACCAGCGGGAAGGGCAGTGGGTGGCCGGTGAAGGCCAGGAACAGGTCGGTGCCGCCCAGCATGATCGCCTCGGCGCCGCGTACGATCAGCTCGCGGCCGGCGGTGAAGAATACCTGCCGTTGCTCGTCGGTCACGCGGCCGATGCCGGCCATCGCCGAATAGGCGTCGCCGACCTGGCCGAAGCGCTCGCCGTCGGGCGCAATCAGCTCGGCTGACGAGATGCTGCCGTAGAGCTTCGTCTCCATGACCAGGCGAGTGCCCAGCACGCCGATCTTCTTGCGGCCGGATTTCTCGATTGAGGCAGCGACGGCGTGGATGCCGTGCACCAGCGGCAGCGGCGAGATCGGCAGCAGCTCGTTGATGCAGAAGTGGCCGCCCATAGAGGTCACGGCAGCGGCTTCCGCGCCGGCCTTCTTCATGCGCCCGATCAGGCCGGCGAAGAGCGCCGCCTGCTCGGCCCGGTGGCCGTCGGCGAGATTGCGACCCATCGTGCCGACATCGGCGTGGGCGATGGTGCATTCGAGCGGAATGTTCGCCGCGCGGTGCCGGTCGACCA
>DASXQC010000750.1:0-8413 GCA_036493235.1 Reyranella sp. | reverse complement strand
GGGCTTCATCCGCAAGTCCGAGCTCAGCCGCGACCGCTCCGAGCAGCGTCCCGACCGCTACGCGGTGGGCGACAAGCTCGACGCCAAGATCACCAACATCGACAAGGCCTCGCGCCGGGTCGTGCTGTCGGTCAAGGCGCGTGAGCTCGACGAGGAGAAGAAGGCGATGGCCGACTTCGGCTCGTCCGACTCGGGTGCCAGCCTGGGCGACATCCTGGGCGCCGCCCTTCGCAAGAAGGCCGAGGGCGAAGAAGAATAGAAATAGGTCGCTTTTCGTGACCAAATCGAGGGCCGGCCGCAAGGACCGGCCCTTTTCTTTTGCTTTCAATGACTTAGTTGTCCGGCCCCAGTTATTGCGCTATTATTGCGCCAATGACCAAGTCTGAGCTGATTGCTCGCCTGGCCGCGAAGAATCCTCATCTCTATCAAAGGGATGTGGAGCGTATTGTCGCCACGGTCTTCGATGAAATCTCCAAGGCCCTGGCGACTGGCGATCGTGTCGAATTGCGCGGCTTTGGCGCCTTCTCGGTGAAGAAGCGAGACCCGCGCACCGGACGCAATCCGCGCACGGGCGAGCAGGTCGCCGTGGCGTCCAAACGCGTGCCCTATTTCAAGACAGGCAAGGATCTGCGCGACCGGCTGAACAAGGAAGCCATTCGCGCCGCCGCGCTCGCTGCCTCCGACGCGACGACGACCGGCGAAGACGAAAGCTGAAGCGACGGCGTCAGCGCTGGCTCGACGACCACAGTGGCGTGGGCGAGCTGTGGAATGCCGTGCTCACTCGGTCATGGGGCGTCAGCAGGAACACCGCGACGGCCACCAGCAGCACGATCAGGACAACGGCGCCGAAACAGGAGTTGGCCATGTCTCCTGAACGCCTCGGCAGCGCAAAAGGTATCAGCCAAAGAGGCTCGCGGTGCGGGTTGCGACCGTGGCATGGTGGGTTGGCATGAAGATCCTGTTGCGCGTCCTCTTCCTGGTCTTCCTCCTGATCGGCGTGCTGATTGCGGTGAGCAACACGCAGCGCACGGAGCTTGCGCTGTGGCCGATACCGCACACGGTGATCCTGCCGCTCTACCTGCTGGTGCTGGTCGTGCTGCTGCTCGGCGTGGTGGCCGGGCTCGGGCTCGGCTGGTGGGCGGGCCGGCATCATCGTCGCCACGCGCGCGGCCGTCGTCGCGAGATCCAGCGGTTGGAGCGCGAGATCGACGACCTGCGCGCGGCGCTCGCGATTGCCAAGCCTGCGCCCCCGCCGCCGCCCACCCCGCCGCCGTCTACAGGACCTGGCCCGGTCACGCGCGAGCAACGGGCGATCGAGCGGCAGAGTGCATTGGTGGCACCGGAGCCCTTCAAGGGATGAGGATCCTCTCGGCCGAGGAGGTCGACGCAGCCCTCGATGACTTGGCACTGATCGATCGCCTCGAGGCTGCCTTCCGCGGCGGCGCCGAGGTGCCGGTGCGCCATCATCATCACCTGCCAAATGGTACGCTGCTGCTGATGCCCGCCTGGACCAGCCGGCACCTCGGCATCAAGCTGGTCACGGTCTTTCCCGACAACGTCACGCGCGCCCTGCCCTCGGTGTTCGGCCAGTATGTGCTGCTCGACGGCAGCACCGGGCAGTTGCTGGCGCTGCTCGACGGCACCATGCTCACCAAGCGGCGCACCGCCTGCGCCTCCGGCCTCGCGGCGCGCCATCTCGCACCGCACAAGGCGTGCCGGCTGCTGATGATCGGCACCGGCGCGTTGGCGCCGCACCTCGTGCGGGTCCACACCAAGGTGCGGCCGATCCGCGAGGTCGCGATCTGGGGCCGCCGTCAGTTCCAGGCCGAGGCGCTGGCGCAGCAGCTCGCGGCGTCGCTGCCCACCGCCATCGGCCGGCCGATCACGGTGCACGCGGTCACTGATCGCAGGGCCGCGGTCGGTGAAGCCGACGTTATCTCCTGCGCGACGCTGTCGAAGGAGCCGCTGGTCGAAGGCGCATGGCTGCGCGAGGGACAACATATCGACCTTGTCGGCGCCTATACCCCCGAGATGCGCGAAAGCGACGACAAGGCGGTGTGGCGCGCGCGGGTCTATGTCGACACACGCGCAGGCGCGCTGAAGGAAGCAGGCGACATCGTTCAGGCGATCAGGAACGGCACGATCGACGAGGACGACGTGATCGCCGACCTGCTCGAGCTGACGCGCGGCCAGCAAACCGGCCGGCTCGCCGGCGATCACGCCAGTATCACGCTCTTCAAGTCGGTCGGAACCGCGCTCGAGGGCCTCGCCGCGGCCGAGCTGGCGGTCGGTGGATAACTCGTCCCGCGTTCCGCCAATTCGACAATCGTCCCAACGGGCGTGTGGTGCAGGATCTGGGATGAATCGCCTCAAAGCCTTATGGAATCGGCATCGGAGCCGTCCCAGCCAAGTGAAACGACCAGTGACGAGTCAGATTCATTGGATCGCGCGCATCCTGCGCGCTCATGAACGGGCTGGACCCTTCGGCTGCGCTCAGGGCAGGCACCCGCGGTCCAATAAGCGGTCCCAGCTAAGGTTCGATCAGTGCCCCCGCTTTCTTCAGCGCCTCGATCTCGGCGTCGGACACGCCGGCTTCGGCCAGCACGCTGCGTGAATCGGCGCCCATCAGCGGCGCCATCCGGCGGATCTCGGGTGGCGTCCGGCTCATGCGCATCGGCGGCTCGACCATCATGATCTCGCCCTCGCTCGGGTGCGGATACTTCTTGAACAGCTTGCGCCACACCAGGTGCGGGTCGTCGAGCAGGTCACCGGCCTTGGCGACCGGCGCATTCGGAATTTGCGCCTTGTCGAGCAGGTCGACCCACTCGGCCGTGGTGCGCTGCGGCGTCAGTGCCTCGACCATGGAGTACATGTCGTTGATGTGCAGCGAGCGGGCATTGAGCGTAGCGTAGCGCGGGTCCTTGAGCACCTCGGGCCGGCCGACCAGTTCGAAGAAGTTGCGCCAGTGCTTGTCGTTGTACGGCAGGATCGCCATCCAGCCGTCGAGCGTGCGGTAGGGCCTGCGGGTGCGGGCGAGCAGGCGGCTGTAGCCGACCGCGCCTTCGTCGTCGAAGGTCCGCTCCCACAGATGCTCGACCATCAGCCACGCGGTCATGGTCTCGAACATCGGCACCTCGACGAACTGGCCTTCGCCGGTCCTCTGCCGATGCATCAACGCTGCAAGGACCGAGAAAGCGAAGGTCAGCCCGCAGGTCTTGTCCGCGAGGATGGTCGGCGGATAGCGCGGGACATCGTCGCCGGCGGCGCGGCCCATCAGATCGGCGATGCCGAAGCGCGCCTGGATCGCATCGTCGTAGGCCGGCAGTCGTCCATAAGGACCGTCGGCCGAGAAGCCGTAGGCACCGGCGTAGACGATGTCGGGCTTTATCTTGCGCACCTCTTCGTAAGAAAGCCCAAGACCTTCGATGGCTTGTGGCCTGAGCGCATGCACAAAAGCATCCGCCGTCTTGATCACCTCAAACAGCGCAGCACGCGCCTTCGGGTTCTTGAGGTCGAGGCAGAGCGAACGTTTGTTACGATTAACATAGTGATAGACCGGCCCCATGCCCGGCGTCTTGCGCGGCTTGCCTATATGACGCACCGCGTCCCCTTCGGGGGCCTCGACCTTGATGACGTCGGCGCCCTGATCCGCGAGCAGCATCGTGCCGTAGGGCCCGAGGATGACGTTTGTCAGATCAACGATGCGGACACCGCTCAATGCGCCGGCCATGATCACTCCTTCGGAAAACTTGCAGTAGGTCGCGCTGCCTTCGTGGCACGAACGAGTCAAGAGGGCGAGCGCTTCGCGGGTTACGCGAAGAACACAACGTCACCGTTGTGCAAAACGCCTTCTCGGTGTAGCGATGAACTTGGAGAGCGCGCGGGGGGAATTTGCGCAACGTCGCAAAAAAACAAAGCGAGCCGAAGGGAGCAACGAATGCACCACGGCCGTACCGGATCGAAGATCAGATAGGCTATCTGCTGCGGCGCGCGCACCAGCGCGCGTCGGCGATCTTCCAGACCAACATCGGCGATCCTAACATCACGCCGACCCAATACTCGAGCCTGGTGAAGCTGCACGAGTACAACGAGCTGTCGCAGAACCACCTCGGCCGACTGGTCGGCATGGACAAGGCGACCATGCAAGGCGTGGTGCGGCGGCTGAAGGATCGCGGCCTCGTCGACTCGCGGCCTGACCCGGGCGACGCGCGGCGCACGCTGCTCAGCCTCACGCTCGACGGCCAGCGCGTCACCGCCAAGCTGATCATGAACGGGCCTGCAGTGTCGCGCGAGACGCTGAAGCCGCTCACCACCAACGAGCAGCGCCAGCTCCTCGAGTTCCTGCAGAAGATCGTTTGAGGCGGGACTCGCTCGCGCGGGTCGCCTACACTTTGCGCCAATCGTACGTACACGAACGATATGGCTGACTACCTCCGACCTGCGAGCCTGGATGAAGCCTTGGCTGCGCTGGCGCGTCCCTGGACGGTGCTGGCGGGGGGCACCGATTTCTATCCGGCCAGGGTCGGCCGGGCGATCGACGAGAACGTCCTCGACATCACGGGAATCAAGAATTTACGCGGCATTTCGGCCGGTCCCGAGGGCTGGCGGCTGGGCGCCACCACGACCTGGGCCGAGCTGATCGAGACCCCGCTGCCGCCCTTGTTCGACGGCCTGAAGCAGGCTGCGCGCGAGGTCGGCGGCCGGCAGATCCAGAACGCCGGCACGGTCGCCGGCAACCTGTGCAACGCCTCGCCTGCCGCCGACGGCGTGCCGCCCCTGCTGGCGCTCGATGCCGAGGTCGAGCTGGCCGGCCGTGCCGGAACGCGGCGCCTGCCGCTGTCGGCCTTCATCACCGGTAACCGCCGCACTTTGCTGGCTCCCGGCGAGCTGCTGGTCGCGATCCATGTGCCGAAGCCCGCGCACGACGCCCGCAGCGCGTTCCTCAAGCTGGGGGCGCGACGCTATCTCGTGATCTCGATTGCGATGGCGGCCGCGACGCTCGAGATCGAGCACGGGCGCGTGGCCAACGCGCGCATCGCCGTCGGCGCCTGCTCGGCGGTGGCGCAGCGCCTGCCCGCGCTCGAAGCCGCCCTTGCGGGCGCACCGGTTACGGCGCTTGCTGAGCGCGTCGACATCCCACATCTCGCGCCGCTGTCACCGATCGACGATGTGCGCGGCAGTGCCGCCTATCGTCTCGACGCCGTCGTTACCCTGCTGCGCCGCCTGCTGCGGGGCTTCGCGTGAAGGTCGCCTTTACCCTGAACGGCATCGAGGCCGAGTGGGACGGCGCGCCGGTCACGCGTCTCGCTTCGGCGCTGCGCGATGATTTCGGCCTCACCGGCACCAAGGTCGGCTGCGACGCTGGCGACTGCGGCGCCTGCACGGTGCGCCTCGATGGCCGGCAGGTCTGCTCGTGCCTCGTCGCGATGGGCCAGATGGCCGGCCGTACGGTCGAGACCGTCGAGAGCCTCGCGCCGAACGGCACGCTGGCGGCGCTACAGAAATCCTTCCTCGAGCACGGCGCGGCGCAGTGCGGCATCTGCACGCCCGGCATGCTGCTGGCGGCGCAGGACGTCCTGAGCAACGGCCATGCGCCGACGCGGGCCGAGGTCGCGGACGCGCTGGGCGGCGTGCTGTGCCGCTGCACCGGCTACACCAAGATCGTCGATGCCGTGATGGCCTGTACACCGGCTGCTTCGGCATCGCCGGCTGCCGGCGCGGCGATCGGCGCGCGCATCCCACGCCTCGACGGCGTGCCGAAAGTGACCGGCCGCGACAGGTTCGGCGCCGATGCAGTACCTGCCGATGCGCTGTGGATCCGCGTCGTGCGCTCGCCGCACGCGCGGGCGCGCTTCATCATGGGGGATCTCGGCCCATTGCGGGCGCGGCTCGCCGCTGTGCTGACGGCCGCCGACGTGCCGTTCAACGGCTACGGCATCTATCCGCACATCAAGGACCAGCCGGTGCTGGCCGACGGCATCGTGCGCTACCGCGGCGAGGCGGTGCTGGCGCTGGTCGGCACGCGCGCCGACGTGCTGGCGATCCGCGACGTGCAAATTCCGATAGACTGGGCTCCCGAGCGGCCGCTGTTCGGCATCGACGCCGCAACCGCGCCCGATGCGCCGCTGGTGCAGGCCGACAAGCCGCGGAACCTGCTGCTCGACGGCGGCGTGAAGCACGGCCACCTCAACGGCTTCGCGGGCTGTGCGGCCGTCGCCGAGGGCGTGTTCGAGACCGCCTTCGTCGAGCACGCCTATATCGAGCCCGAGGCCGGCTGGGCGCAGCGCGTCGGCGACCGCATCGAGATCCACGCCTCGACCCAGACCCCCTACATGGACCGCGATGAGATCGCGAGCGTCATGCGCCTGCCGCCGGGGTCGGTGCGCATCGTCCCGACCGCCTGTGGCGGCGGCTTCGGCGGCAAGCTCGATCTTTCGGTGCAGCCGCTGATCGCCGTCGCCGCCTGGAAGCTCGGTCGGCCGGTGGCGCTGGTCTATACTCGGCCCGAGAGCATGGCCGCCTCGACCAAGCGCCATCCCGCGCGGGTGACCGCCAAGTTCGGCTGCGATGCTGCCGGCAAGCTCGTGGCCTGCGACGTGTCGGCGACCTTCGACACTGGCGCCTATGCCTCGTGGGGGCCGACGGTCGCCAACCGTGTGCCGGTCCATGCGATGGGCCCGTACTTCGTGCCCAACGTGCGGACCTGGGGCGAGGCGTTCTTCACCAACGGCCCGCCGGCCGGCGCCTTCCGTGGCTTTGGCGTTCCGCAGGCCGCGATCGCCCATGAGGCGATGATGGATTCTCTCGCGGACCAACTCGGCATCGATCGCCTCGAGTTCCGTCATCGCAATGCGCTGCGCGCGGGCGACGTGACAGCGTGCGGCCAGACGCTCGACCATTCCGCCGGGCTGGCCCTGTGCCTGGAGGCGCTGCGGCCGCACTGGCAGAAGGCACAGGCCGAGATCGCTGCGTTCAACGCCAAAGGGGACGTGAAGCGGCGCGGCGTGGGCGTCGGCTGCATGTGGTACGGCATCGGCAACACCTCGATGTCGAATCCCTCGACCATGCGGGTCGGGCTGGCGGCCGACGGCACGCTGACGCTCTACAACGGCGCACTCGACATCGGGCAGGGCAGCAACACCATCATGACCCAGATCGCCGCCGATGCGCTCGGCTTGCCGGTCGGGCAGTTCACCCTGGTCACCGGCGATACAGATCTCACCGCCGACGCGGGCAAGACCTCGGCCTCGCGTCAGACCTTCGTCTCGGGCAAGGCGGCAGAGCGCGCCGGCCACGACTTGCGCCAGAAGATCCTGCGGCTCGCCAATGCAGGGCCCGACTCGGGGCTTACGCTCGACGGCGCGACGCTCAAGGTCAGCGACGGCGGCGTCACCCATGCGCTCGATCTGGCCAAAGTCGGGCCGCTGATGGGCGAGGGGACGTTCGATCCGCCGACCACGCCGCTCGATGCAGACGGGCAGGGCGTGCCCTACGCGACCTACGCCTTCGCCGCGCAGATCGCGATCGTCGAGGTCGATGTCGAGCTCGGCACGGTGAAGGTGCTGCGTATGGTGGCGGCCCACGATGTCGGCAAGGCGATCAACCCGACTTTGGTCGAGGGCCAGATCGAGGGCGGCATTGCCCAGGGCCTGGGGCTGGCGCTGATGGAAGAATACCTGCCCGGCCGCACCGAGAACCTGCACGACTACCTGATCCCGACCATCGGCGACGTGCCCGAGATCGAGTGCATCTTGATCGAGGATCGCGAGCCACTCGGTCCCTCGGGCGCCAAGGGCGTCGGCGAGCCGGGCCTGGTGCCGACCGCGCCGGCGATCCTGGGCGCGATTCGTCACGCGACCGGCGTGCGGGTGCATCGTGTGCCCGTCCTGCCGCACCGCCTGCGCGAAGCCATCCTCGCCCGGGAGAAGAAGCCATGAGCGACGAGTTGGCGCTCTCCGTGTCCGAACGCAACGCAGGCATCGTGCGCTGCGATGCCTGCCCCGTCCTGTGCCGCATCCGGCCGGGCCGCGCCGGTGCCTGCGACCGCTATGCCAACGAGGACGGCAAGCTGGTGCGGGTCGATCCGCTGGTGCTGCTGGCCAAACCCGATCTCGCGCGCGTAGCTTTCGTCGAGGGCAGCGAGAGCTGGGCGGGCGAGCTAGGGAAAGGCGAGGGCGCGTTCGTCCCCCCTCCGACCATAACCGGTATCGGCGCGACCACGACCTATCCCGACTACAAGCCGGCGCCGTTCATCGTCTCGTCCAAGCCCGACGGCGTCGACATGGTCACCGTCGTGACCGAGGGCATCTTCAGCTACTGCGGCGTCAAGGTGAAGATCGACACCGACCGCTATCTCGGCCCCGAGCAGGCGGCGGTGCGGGTGAAGGACGAGGCGGTCGGTCACGTCACCACG
>DASXQC010000749.1:0-5349 GCA_036493235.1 Reyranella sp. | reverse complement strand
GCGGTGAAGTGGGCCGACGGCTGGCTGCCCGCCGGCATGCATGTCGACCGCATCCGTGCGAGCGTGACGGCGCTCCGCGAGCAGGCCGACAAGGCCGGCCGCGACTGGCGCACCATCGAGGTCTGCCCGCAGTTCGTGGTGCATGTCGGCCGGACGCACGAGGCCGCGATCGAGAGCTTCCGCAAGAGTCAGATGAACAAGCACCTGGTCTCGCTGTCGAAGTCGACGCTCAAGGGCCAGGGTGCCGCGACCCACGAGGAGATCAACCTGATCGGCACGCCCGCCGAGGTGATCGACAAGGCGCTGGCCTTCAAGGAAGCCGGCGTCACCCACCTGCTCGGTCTCTACTTCGCGGCGAACTCCGTGCAGGAGCTGCTCGACCAGATGCAGCTCTTCGCCGAAGAGGTGATGCCGAAGGTGAAATGAGGCGGCGATGCTGCAGTCGGTTGCGCGAACTCTTGGCGGTTTGGGCCTTTGTGCAGCGGTCACCGGCAGCATGCTGTACGGCTCGAGGTCCACGGCGCAGACCGAAGCCGCTCCGATCTATGGCATCACGATCCCCAAGGGATATCGCGACTGGCGGCTGATCTCCGTCGCCAGGCTGGGAGCAGGCGATCACCAGCAGCTGCGCGCTCAACTGGGCAACGACATTGCGATTGAAGCCTTTCGCAGCGGCAAGCGCCCGTTCCCGGACGGCGCCATCATCGCCGCGCTGCACTGGACCGAAGCGGCGTCACCCGAGAACGACAAGGTACTGGCGACCGGCTTTCCCGGCATGGGGCTGCAGTCCTTCACGGCGCGATCGGCCGTGAACGTCCAGTTCATGGTCAAGGATTCGACGAAATACGCCGCGACCGGCGGCTGGGCCTTCGCCGACTTCACGAACGGCAAGCCGGGCAGCGAAGCGCTACACAAGACCTGCTTCCCCTGCCACCAGCCCGCCCAGGATCGCGACTACGTCTTCACGCGCTACGCGCCGACGCCCTGAACCATCGGTAGCACGCCCTTCGCGATCGCCTCGATCTCTTCGACCGCCTGCTTCAGCGACATGCCGGGCGGGCGGGGCGTGAAGATCAGGTGATCCATGCCGAGGCGCGGCTGCCAGTGCGCCAGCTTGGCCGCGATGTCCTCCGGTGTGCCGAGCAGCCAGCGCTCCTGCATGAAGGCTTCTGACATGAAGTGGGGATGGTCCGAGGTGAGCGGCTTGCGCTCCTTCGTGTCCTTGTCGATGTAGCTGAGGCCGATGCGCTCGGGCTTGTACTGCACGCGATAGACCTCGTCGATGAACGGCTGGTGCCGCTTCATCGCGTCGGCTGCCGAATCGCCGACCAGGATCTCGCGCATCACCGCGCGCGGCAGGCGGCCCGCGTCCTGCCGCGACGCTTCGTCGTCGAACGACTTGAACTGGTATTCGACCAGGCCCCATTCGGCGAGCGGCGCCACCAGGAAGCCGGCGCGCCGACGCACAGCTCGCGCGCGCGCCTTGGGATGGGCGGCGCCGATCCAGAGCGGCGGCCGGCCGGGCTTCACCGGCGGCGGGCGCAGCAGGCCACCCTTCACGGTGTAGACCTTGCCTTCGTAGTCGAATGCCTCGCCAGTCCAGGCCTGCGAGAGAACGTCGAGCGATTCCTCGAAGGCGCGCGTGCGGGTGGCGTAGTTCCAGCCGAACTGATCGAACTCCGGCGGGCGGTAACCCTGCCCCAACCCGATCTCGATGCGGCCGCCGGAAAGGTTGTCGACCACCGACAGGTCCTCGGCCATGCGCATCGGATGGCCGTACAGCGGCGCCAGCGCCACGCCCTGACCGATCCGGCAGTTCGGCGCCGCCACCGCGAGCGCCGCGCACGCGACAACGGGCGACGGACAGTAGCCGTCGGGCTCGCCGTGATGCTCGCTGGCCCAGATCGAATGGTAGCCGAGCCGGCTCGCCTCGGCGGCGAGTTCCAGCGCCTCGCGATAGGCCTTGTCGTACGGCTCGCCCAGCCCGCGATGGGCCTGGAAGCTGAAGGAGATGCCGAGCTTCATGACCTCACGCGAACGCCTTGCAGATGCGGCCCCAGTCCTCGATCGCCTTCTCCTGCCCGGGTACGAGCTGAATGGTGAATTGGCTGTAGCCGGCTGCGCGCAGCGCCTCGATGCGTGCCTTGATCTCGCCTTCGGTCGCGGTGAACGAGGTCTCGGCAATCATCTTCGCCGTGACGAACTTCTTCTCCTCGGACTTCACGTACATCAGGTGCCCGCGATGGTTCTCGAGATAGCGCGCCTCCTCCGGCTTGAAGCCGCGCGCCAGCTCGACATAGCCGTCGATCTCGGGCGTGCTCAGCATGGCGACGCCGGGCTTGAGACCCGCCAGCCGCTCGTCGGCAGCACGATGCAGCATCACCGCCGCGCGCGGGCCCGCCTGCGCCATCGCGCGATCGGAATCGGCCGGCTCGCCGGCCTGCAGCACGCAGCCCAACGCGAACGCCGTGGTGTAGAGGTCGGACATCGCATGTCCCGCCTCGCGCCATGCGCCTTGCATGGCCTGCAGCTCCTTCACACCGTTCTCGATCTTGCCGACGAAGTCGATCCAGCCGGCCTTGAACTTCGCCGTCAGCGCCCGCGTGCGCGGCCCGAAGGCGGAGAAATGCAACGCGATCGGATCCTTGGTGTTGAACAGCGGCAGCTCGGGATTGAGGAAGCGGATTTTCTTCTTCTGCCCCTCCATCTCGAAGTCGACCATCTCGCGGCGCAGCAGGCCATAGACCTGATGCACGTAGGTCTCCATGTCCTTGACCTTGATCGCGCCGAAGCCCATCGCGCGCCGCGCGGTGAAGCCGGTGCCGACGCCAAAATCGATGCGGCCCGGCGCCAGCTGGTTGAGCGTCGCCAGCGCATTGGCCGCCACCGGCGCGATGCGGTTGGACGGCACCAGCACGCCGGTGCCCAGCCTGATCTTCTTCGTGTGCACCGCCGCCGCGCCCATCGCCACGAAGCAGTCGGCACTCAGCATCTGGGTGTCGTAGAACCACGCATGGCTGAAGCCGAGCTCCTCGGCGCGGGCCACGACCTTGTAGTTGTCCGCCGCAGTCGGCAGCGCGATGCCGAAGTCCATGGTGACCGCTCCTCCCCTCAATCCAGCCGAAAGCGTGTCATCCCGAGCGCAGCGAGGGATCTATGCGGACCAATATAGATCCCTCGCTGAGCTCGGGATGACACCGTTAGACGTCCGCCAGCGTCTCGATGATCTTGTCGCGCGCGGCGGTGTTGCCTTCCTCGTGGACCGGCTGCAGGCAGACATGTGTCGCGCCGGCGTCGAAGTGCGCGCGCAGACCGCGCCGCACGGTGTCAGCGTCGCCCCACAGGCACATCGCGTCGATGAACCTGTCGCTGCCGCCGTTGGCGAGATCGGCCTCGCTGAAGCCCTCGCGCAGCCAGTTGTTGCGGTAGTTCTCCAGCACCATGTACCGCGCCAACTCCTTGCGGCCGAGCGCGCGCGCCTTCTTCGCATCGGTCTCGATCGTCACCTTTTGTTCGACCGCCAGCACCTTGTTGGGGCCGAGGATCTTCTTGGCGATCGCGGTGTGCTTGGGCGTCACATTGTACGGGACCGCGCCCATCGTCTTGCGGGCGCTGAGCTCCAGCATCTTCGGTCCGAGGGCCGCCACCACCACCGGCGCTGCGGCGCCGGTCGGGAGGTCCTTGTGTAGGCCGTCGAGATAGGCGCTCATCGTGGCGATCGGCTTGTCGTACTTCAGCCCGCGCACTCCCTCCACCATCGGCCGGTGGCTGACGCCCAGGCCCAGGATGAAGCGATTGCCGTAGAACTGGTTCAGCAGCAGCATCCCCTGCTTGGCGGCATAAGGCTCGCGCGCATAGATGTTGGCGATCGAGCTGCCGACCATGAGCTTGTCGCTCTTGGCCAAGAGATAGCTCGCGAGTGCCATCGATTCGTAACCTCGGCCCTCGGGATACCAGTAGGCCGAGTAGCCGTTTCGTTCCACGACCCGCACCAGGTCGGCGACGCCTGCGCCATCGCACTTGTCGGCCGAATACCAAACGCCCAGACGTCCAAGCTTCATGGCTGTGTCCTCCGTTGGATTGTGTGTAGCATAGGTGCATGAAAATCGGAGTCATCGGCCTTGGCCGCATGGGCGGCAACATCGTTCGGCGCCTGATGCGAGCCGGACACTCCTGCGTCGTGTATGACGCCAATCCCGCGGCGGGACAGGCGCTCAGCAGCGAGGGCGCGGTCGCCGCAACCTCGCTCGGCGATATGGTCAAAGCGCTGGGCGAAAAAGAGCGCACCATCTGGGTGATGCTGCCGGCCGGCAAGATCACCGAGGACACGATCGGCCAGCTCGCCGGCATGATGGCCTCGGGCGACACGATCATCGACGGCGGCAACACGATGTTCAAGGACGACGTCCGCCGCGCCAAGGAACTCAAGCCCAAGGGCATCCACTATCTCGACGTCGGCACGTCGGGTGGCGTGTGGGGCCTGCAGCGGGGCTACTGCCTGATGATCGGCGGCGACAAGGCGACGGTCGACCGGCTCGATCCGATCTTCTCGGCGCTGGCGCCCGGCCTCGGCACGATCGAGCGCACGGAAGACCGTGAGAAGCACGATCCGCGCGCCGAGCGCGGCTACATCCACGCTGGGCCAGCGGGCGCCGGGCACTTCGTGAAGATGATCCATAACGGCATCGAGTACGGCATGATGCAGGCCTTCGCCGAGGGCTTCGACATCATGAAGAACCGCGGCTCGGACAGGCTGCCGGCCGACGAGCGCTTCGACCTCAACCTCGCCGACATCGCCGAGGTGTGGCGCCGCGGCAGTGTCGTCACCTCGTGGCTGCTCGACCTCACGGCCGACGCCCTCGCCAAGGACGGCAAGCTCGAGCATTTCTCCGGCCATGTCGACGATAGCGGCGAAGGCCGCTGGACCATCGAGGCGGCGATCGAGGAATCGGTGCCGGCCGACGTGCTGGCGGCCTCGCTGTTCGTGCGCTTCCGCTCGCGCCAGCAGCATACCTTTGCGGAGAAGGTCCTGTCGGCGATGCGGCTCGGCTTCGGCGGCCATATCGAATCCAAGGACAAGAAATAAGGGAGAGGATGATGGAAGTAGGCGTTTTCTATTTTCCGGCCGACTACGGCATCAACATCGCCGAGCTGGCCAAGGCGCTCGAGGACCGCGGCTTCGGCTCCCTGTTCGTGCCCGAGCACACCCATATTCCGCTCAGCCGCAAGTCGCCCTTCCCCGGCGGCGGCGAACTACCCAAGCGCTACTCGCACACCCATGACCCGTTCGTGGCGCTCTCCTTCGCCGCGGCGGCAACGAAGAAGCTCAAGGTCGGCACGGGCATCCTG
>DASXQC010000748.1:0-3279 GCA_036493235.1 Reyranella sp. | reverse complement strand
TTGCTCAGCGCATCGAGCACGAAGCCGAACTTGCGCTTCAGGATGATCTGGAAGGTCTTGTCGTCGACCTTCTTCAGCTCGCTGGTGTCCTTCATGAGAAGCTGGCCCTCGGTGTCGCGGGCGCCCCAGCGCTTGATCGAGGCGATGCAGTCGTCGGCGGTGACCGGCGTGCCGTCGCTCCACACCAGCCCGTCGCGCAGCGTGATCGTATAGGTGAGCTGGTCGTCGGAGACGGTGTACTTGTCGGCCATCTCGGGCTGGACGTTCAGCTTGTCGTCCTTGGCGAACAGGACGTCGTAGATCATGTAGCCGAAGTTTCGGGTGATCAGCGCGGTGGTCCAGACCGGGTCGAGGATCTTGATGTCGGCGTGGCTCACCATGCGCAGGGTCGTCTGGGCCATCGCCGGAACGGCAACCGATGCCCATATAGCCAGGGCGAGAGCCGCTCGTTTACATAGACGGCGCATGAATTCCCTCTTCTGCGTTTGCCAATTTCAGATGTTGTGTGAGGATTGAAGCAATGTCGATGCCGTCAGTCTTCGTGTCGCATGGGTCGCCGACCCTGATCCTGGAAAATCTGCCCGCGCGGGATTTCCTGTCGACGCTCGGGTCGCTGTTGCCGCGGCCCAAGGCGATCATCGCGGTGTCAGCACACTGGAACACCGAGCGTCCCGCCGTCTCGACCGCCGAGCGGCCGGAGACGATCCACGACTTCTACGGCTTCCCGGACGATCTCTACCGCCTGCACTACGAGGCGCCGGGCGCACCCGAGCTGGCGGAACGGGTGGCGAAGATGACCGGCGCGGTGTGCGATCCGAGCTACGGGCTCGACCACGGCGCCTGGGTGCCAGCGATGCTGGGCTGGCCCAAGGCCGACATCCCTATCTTCCAGCTCGCGGTGCAGCCCTACATGACGCCGGCGCACCACATCGCGCTCGGCCGTAAACTGGCGCCGTTGCGCGACGAGGGAATCCTGGTGATGGGCAGCGGCAGCGCGACCCACAATCTGCGCCGCCTGATGCGCGGCCAGCACGGCGCCAAGCCCGAACCATGGGCCGCGGCATTCGACGACTGGGTGGCGGAGACGGTCGAGAAGGGCGACGAACAGGCGCTCGCGAACTACCGCACCGAGGCGCCGCATGCGCGCGACGCCCATCCGACCGACGAGCACTTCCTGCCCCTGCACGTCGCCTTCGGCGCGGCCGGCAAGGGCGCCAAAGGCAAGCCGCTGCACCGCAGCTTCACCTCGGCGAACCTGTCGATGGCCGCCTACGCGTTTGCGTAGCAAACGCGTAGGCGGGCCGCAGGCGTTGTAGTCAACGCCGAGAGCCCGCTGTGTGGAGGCTTCCAGGCGGTGTCGTTCTTGCCATTTCTGAAGCGTGCGGGCTCTGCGGTTTGGCCGTCGGCCAACAAAGCATTTCGACTACGTCGGAAATGCGTAGGCGCGCGGAGCGCGCCTACCGCTACGGGCCCGCCAGCGCGTGTGAACGCGCTTAAGCCGCGGTCGCCAGCGTTACGCCCTTTTCCTTCATCAGCTGCTCGAGCTCGCCGGTCTCGAACATTTCGCGGACAATGTCGCAGCCACCGACGAACTCACCCTTCACGTAGAGCTGGGGGATGGTCGGCCACTGGCTGAACTCCTTGATGCCCTGACGCAGCTCGGGGTCGACCAGGATGTTGACGCCATGGAACTTCACGCCCAGCTGGCTCAGCACGTCGACCACGGCGGCAGAGAAGCCGCACTGCGGGAACACCGGCGTGCCCTTCATGAACAGCAGCACGTCGTTCTTGCCGATCTCGTCACGGATGCGATCGAATGCGTCGCTCATCAGAAACTCCTACGGATTTGCTCAGGAATATAAGGCGCTCAGGCCTTCGGCGCCATGGTGGTGAGCTTCAACGCATGCAGGACGCCGCCCATCCGGTCGCCCAGCGCCCGATAGACCATCTGGTGCTGCTGGATCTTGGACTTGCCGGCAAAGGCCGCCGAAACGACCGTGGCTGCCCAGTGGTCGCCGTCGCCGGCCAGGTCCTGCATCTCGACAGTGGCGTCGGGAATACCCTGCTTGATCAGGGCAACGATGTCTTCTCCGGCCATCGGCATGGCGTCAAAACCCCTTATTCCACAGCATCCATATAGGCCGGCAGCCAGCCCTCGTGCGCCTGCCTGATCTCGGCCAGCGGCAGGGAGACCAGCCCCTCGACGATCAGCGAGTCACTGCCCGAGTAGCCCAGCAGGACCGCCGGCACGCCGGCCTTCCGCGCGGCCTCGAGGATGTCGTCGCCCGAGCCCGTGGCGATGAGATACCGAGCCTGATCCTCGCCATAGAAAAACGCGTGCGACGGAATGTTCGTTCCGGCCGGCTGCCGCACCGTGACGCCGGTCCCGCCGGCGAGGCACATCTCCGTCAAGGCGACCAGCAGGCCGCCGTCGCTGAGATCATGGCAGGCATCGATCCGGCCAGCCCAGATCTGCCGCCGCACGAAGTTGCCGTTGCGCCGCTCGACCGTGAGATCGACCGGCGGCGGGGCGCCTTCCTCGCGGCCGTGAAGCTCGCGCAGGTACAGCGACTGGCCGAGCCAACCCTTGGTCTCGCCGATCAGGAGGATCGCCAGGCCCGCCTGCGTTAGCCGCGAGCCGACGGCGTGGCTGATGTCCTCGATCACGCCGACCGCGCCGATGGTCGGGGTGGGCAGGATCGGCCGGCCCTCGGTCTCGTTGTAGAGCGAGACATTGCCCGACACGACCGGGAACTCGAGTGCCGTGCACGCCTCGGCCATGCCCATGATGGCGCCGGCGAACTGGCCCATGATCTCGGGCTTCTGCGGATTGCCGAAGTTCATGTTGTCGGTGACGGCGAGCGGCAGGGCGCCGGTCGCGGTGATGTTGCGCCACGCCTCGGCGACGGCCTGCCGGCCGCCGGTCTCGGGATGGGCCTGCACGTAGCGCGGCGTGCAGTCGGACGTAATCGCGAGGCCCTTGTGGCTGGTGCCGGTCGGTGCCTTCGGCACGCGCACCAGAGCCGCGTCGCCGTCCTGCGGCCGGATCGAGGTGTTGCCCATGATCAGGTGATCGTACTGGTGCCAGATCCACGCCTTGCTCGCGAGATCGGGGCAGCTCATCAGCTTGATCAGCGCGGCGTTCCAGTCATTCGGTACCGGGACCTCGGACGCGTCGAGCACCGGCGGTGGCTCGGTCAGCGTCCACGGCCGCTCGTACATCGGTGCCTCGGTGACCAGCGGCGGGATCGGGATGTTGGCGACGACGTCGCCGTGCCA
>DASXQC010000747.1:0-11441 GCA_036493235.1 Reyranella sp. | reverse complement strand
GGAAATGATGCCGCTGGTCACGGTCTGGTTGAGGCCGAACGGGTTGCCGATCGCCAGCACCACGTCGCCGACCTCGATCGAATCGGAATCGCGCAGCTCGATGAACGGGAACTTGTCGCCCTGGGTGTCGATGCGCAGCAGCGCGAGGTCGTAGCGCTCGTCCTGGGTCACCAGCTTGGCGTCGAACTCACGCCGGTCGCCCAGCACGACGCGGATCTCGTCAGCGCCCTTCACGACATGGGCGTTGGTGACGATCAGCCCGTCGCCCTTGACCAGCACGCCCGAGCCCAGTGAGTTCTGCACCCGCTGCCCGCCGTCCTGCGGGATGCCCGGGAACGGGAACGGCAGACGCCGCTGCACCCGCGCAGTCGTGGTCGTGTAGATGTTCACCACGGCGGGCGAGACCTTCTTCACAACAGGCGCGAAGGAATAGGCGAGATCGCTGCGGCTGGTCGGCAGGGGTTGTGCAAAACCCGGCCCGGAGAGGCCGATTCCCAACGCCAGAAAAGCTGTCCAAACGCCCAGACGCATTGTGCCCCCGTTTTTTCTGCCGGTTTGGATATCTATGGCCCCGCCCCCCGGCAAGGCAACCCGGCAGAAAAACTCCCTATCCGCAGCGCGAATAGCCGCAGTTGAGGCAGATGTCGCAGCCTTCCTGATGGGTCAGCGCCGCCGCCCCGCAGTTCGGGCACTGGCCCATCTTGGCGACCGGCGCGCCCGATCCATCACCCGGCTCGCGCGCGCCTGCGGCGAGCTTCAGTCGCGCCTCGACCGCTTCGGCAATGCCGGGGGCGTCGTCTGCGGCCAGGAAGCCGATCTCGATCAGATGGCGCTCGATCACCCCGCCGATCGCGGCCAGCAGCGAGGGCACGTAGCGGCCCTCCATCCACTGCCCGCCGCGCGGGTCGAACACGGCCTTCAGCTCCTCGACCACAAACGACACGTCGCCGCCGCGCCGGAACACCGCCGAGATCATGCGGGTCAGCGCCACCGTCCAGGCGTAGTGCTCCATGTTCTTGGAGTTGATGAAGATCTCGAACGGCCGGCGCCGGCCGTCCTGCATGACGTCGTTGATGGTGATGTAGATGGCGTGGTCGCTGCCCGGCCATTTGATCTTGTAGGTCTTGCCCGGCAGGTCCTCCGGCCGGTCGAGCGGCTGAGCGATGTAGACGACACTATCGTGCGTCACCGGCACCGGCAGCGCCGCGCGCGGTGCCTCGACCACGGCGGTGGTGGGCTTCACCTCGAGGACAGCGCCCGTCACCTCGTTGGGCCGGTAGGTCGTGCAACCCTTGCAGCCCTGGGCATAGGCTTCCTCGTAGACGTGCTTGAACGCCTCGAAGGAGATGTCCTTGGGCAGGTTGATGGTCTTGGAGATCGAGCTGTCGACAAACTCCTGTGCCGCCGCCTGCATGGCAAGGTGCGCGTCGGGCGTGAGCGTCTGGGCATCGACGAAGAAGTCCGCCGGCGGCTCGGCCGTGCCCTTGAGCTTGCGCCACAGGCGGAAGGCGTGGTCGTCAACGCTCTCCTCGCGCCGCGTGCCGTCGGCCTGCAGCACGTGGCGGACATGGCTGAAGGCGAACACCGGCTCGATGCCGGACGAGACGTTGTCGGCGAGCAGCGAGATCGTGCCGGTCGGCGCGATCGAATTCAGCAGCGAATTGCGGATGCCATAGCGCGCGATGGCCGAGCGCACTTCCTCGGGCAATACCTTCACCGTCTCGCCGGCGAGATAACGCGCGCGGTCGTACATCGGGAAGCTGCCCTTCTCAGCCGCGATATCAGCCGAGGCGAGATAGGAAAGCCGCTGCACCGCCGCGAGCCACTGCCGCGTCATCCGCACCGCTTCGGTCGAGCCGTAACGCACGCCGCAGAAGATCAGCGCGTCGGCCAAACCGGTCACGCCGAGTCCGACGCGGCGCTTGGCCTTGGCCTCGCGCTCCTGTGCAGCCAGCGGAAAGCGCGACACGTCGATCACGTTGTCGAGCATGCGCACCGCGACCGGCACCAGCTTCTCCAGCGCCTCCAGGTCGAGCTTGGCCTGTGGCGTGAACGGATCCTTCACCAGCGCACCGAGATTGATCGAGCCGAGCAGGCAGGCGCCGTACGGAGGAAGTGGCTGCTCGCCACAAGGATTCGTCGCCTGGATCGATTCGCAATAGTAGAGGTTGTTCCGCTTGTTCACGCGGTCGATGAAGATCACGCCCGGCTCGGCGCAGTCGTAGGTGGCGCGCATGATGCGCTCCCACAGCGCGCGCGCCTTCAGCGTCTTGTAGACCTTGCCGCCGAACACGAGGTCCCAGTCGCCGTCGTCCTTGACCGCCTGCATGAAGGTGTCGGCGACCAGCACCGAGACGTTGAACATGCGCAGCCGCTTGGGGTCGCGCTTGGCGTCGACGAAGGCCTCGATGTCGGGATGGTCGCAGCGCAGCGTCGCCATCATCGCGCCGCGGCGGGAGCCCGCGCTCATGATGGTGCGGCACATCGAATCCCAGACGTCCATGAACGACAGCGGGCCCGACGCGTCAGCGCCGACGCCTTTCACCGGGGCGCCCGTCGGCCGAAGGGTCGAGAAGTCGTGGCCGATGCCACCGCCCTGCTGCATGGTCAGCGCGGCTTCCTTCACGTTCTCGAAAATGCCGGCCATGTCATCGGGAATGCTGCCCATGACGAAGCAGTTGAACAACGTGACCGTGCGGCCGGTGCCGGCGCCGGCGATCACCCGCCCAGCCGGCAGGAACTTGAAGCCCTGCAGCGCCTCATGGAAGCGGCTGGCCCAGGTCTCGGGATCGCGCTCGACCGACGCCAGCGCGCGGGCGACCCGCCACCACGTGCCTTCGAGATCGGCGTCGCCGCCTCCCGAGGCTGCTTGGAACCGGTATTTCATGTCCCAGATACGCTGGGAGATCGGCGCCCAATCCATGTCCTAAAGATAGGCGCGGATTGGGGTTTTCAACAAGCGTTCTTTTTACGTTCCCATACACCTTCGGCATATCACGGCATGAGCAAAAGGGGACCCTCGGCCTGCCGCGCCTCCAGGGCTCGATGCGCCGCTCCAGCGTCGGCGAGCGGAAAGGGGTGCCCCGGCTCGACCGTAAAAAGACCGCTAAGGACAGCCTCGAATACTGGTGCCGCGAGCGCCTCGAGCGACCGGCGGTCGGCGATGTAGTGGAACAGGATCGGCCGGCTGATGGTGGTCGACCGTGCGGCCAGCCGGGAGACCTCGAAGGGTGGGACGCTGCCCGAGGCTTAGCCGAAATTCACCAGATGGCCGCGCAGCGCCAGGCTCTCGAGCGAGCCGTCGAACGTGTCCCGCCCGACCGAGTCGTAGGCGACGTCGACGCCGCGGCCATCGGTGATCTCCTTCACGCGGGCGACGAAGTCTTCCTGGCGGTACAGGATCACGTGGGCGCAGCCCGCAGCACGGGCGATCTCGGCCTTGGCCTCGCTGCCGGCGGTGCCGATCACCGTGGCGCCGAGCTGGCGGGCGCGACGGCAGAGCAGCCGCCCTACCCCGCCCGCCGCGGCATGGACGAGGACGACCTCGCCGGCCTTCGGCGGATGCACCTCGCGGGTCAGCATCTCCGTGGTCAGGCCCTTGAGCAGGACGGTCGCCGCGACGGCTTCGCTGATGCCGTCCGGCAAGCGAAGCGCCCATGACGCCGGCATCAGCCGCTCCGACGCATAGGCGCCATACTGGCCGGTGACGTAGGCGATGCGGTCACCCACGGCGAAGCCGGAGACGTCGGGTCCCACGTCCTCGACGACGCCTGCGGCCTCGATGCCGGGAATGCCCGGCAGGGCGAGCGTCCGGTAGAGCCCCGAGCGCACATAGCAGTCGTGGAAGTTCACGCCGACGGCGGTCTGACGCACGCGCAGTTCGCCGCTGCCGGGCCGGCCGACCTCGACCCACTCGGCCGTCAGGGCTTCCGGACCGCCATAGCGGCGCAGGACGATCGCCGTCGCCATCACCGCTCCGTCATGGCCGTTCGACCAGCCGCGCTGTCGCGCCTTCGATCTTTTCCTGCAGCGTCTGCATGAAGACCTGGCGCGACAGGCCCGGCTGGATTGGCGGCAGGATTTCGAGCGTCAGCACACCCGGCCGCTTGATCCATTTGCGGCGCCCCCAGAACAGGCCCGAATTGAGGGCAATCGGAACCACCGGCACGCCGAGGTGGCGATAAAGCGCCGCGGTGCCGACCTGGTAAGGCTTGCTGTCGCCGGGCGCCACGCGAGTGCCCTCGGGGAAGATCACGATCGATTGGCCCCCGGCGATCGCGGCCTTGGCCTGCTTCACCAGCCCACGCAGCGCCGCCGCGCCGTCGCCGCGCGCCACGGCGATGTTGCCCGCCCGCGCCATCGCCCAGCCAACGACGGGAATGAACAACAGCTCGCGCTTCAGCACGATGGCGATGTCATCGAACAGCAGGGTGAAGGAGAGCGTCTCCCAGCTCGACTGGTGCTTGGAAGCGAGGATCACGGGCCCGGCCGGTAAATTCTCACGGCCCACGACGCGATGCGTCAAGCCGATGGTCACACGCAGCCACCAGAGTACGAAGGCTATCCACAGCCTCGCCCAGCCGACGACCCAGCGCCGCGGCGCCAGCAGCAGCGGCAGGCCGACGATCGCGATCGCCGCGGTGCCCAAGTACCAGCCCGCATTGAACGCGAGCGAACGCAGCCAGAGAACAGTTGTCATCCTTGTCCGACCAGTATTGGTGGCCTAATGTCCGCCGAACAGCAAGCTTATGTGGTGTAAAGCCCGCTCCCGGTAGCCATGGTCGTCACCTGTCCCAATTGCCGGTCGCGTTACGCCGTGGACCCGCTGAAGATCGGCCCCGCCGGGCGTACGGTCGAGTGCGCGCGTTGCCATCATCAGTGGCATCAGGCGGTCGAAGGTCAGTCGCCGGCACCGGAGGTCCTGATCCGGCCGACCACGACCGGCGCCTCGCTGCCCGCCGTCATTCCGCCCAAGCCAGCCTTCCCGTGGCGCCGCACTGTCGCCTTCGTCGTCGGCGCGGTGGTGATACTGGCCGCCGTGGCGGCATTCGTCCTTCGAGACAAGATCCCCGGCCTGATGTCCCAGGAAGCGCGCGCCTCGGCGCCGATGCAGACCGCCATGGCGACACCGGCCACGCTCGCACCGTCGTCGCGAACCGCCGCCGTTGAGGCGCCTGCGCGGCCGGAGATCGAGGTCGACCCCAACACCAGCTCGATCGACGCGATCGACGGCCACTTCGTCGTGCGCGGCCATCTGGTGAACAATGGCCGCGCGCCGGGCTCGACCACGCTGCTGCGGCTCATCTTCAGGCGCAACGAGGATGTCCTGGGCGAGCGCTCCTTCCCGATGGTCGAGGGACCATTGCCGCCGGGCGGCCGCACGACCTTCAGCCAGGTCATTGACAATCCGCCCCCAGGCACGACCGACATCGTGCCGGCAGTCGAGTGATGACGATGACCACCCAGATCCCCAACCGACCACGCGTCTCGATCCGCTTCTCCGCCGCCGAGATCGCCACCCGCGTCGAGGAGATGGCGGCCGATCTCGCCGTCCAGCTGCCGGCCGACACGCTGGTCGTGTCGGTCCTCAAAGGCAGCTTCGTGTTCGCCGCCGACCTGATCCGCGCGCTGAGCCGCGCGGGCGCCGACTGGTCGATGGATTTCCTGACGCTGTCCAGTTACGGCAAGCGCACTTCGACCAGCGGCAACGTGCAAATCGTGCGCGACATCGTCGATGACGTGCGCGACCGCGACGTGCTTCTGGTCGACGACATCCTCGAATCGGGGCTGACGCTCTCCTTCGCCAAGAACCTGATGAAGGAACGCGGCGCGCATCGCGTCTGGATCTGTACCCTGCTCGACAAGCCGCACAAGCGGCGCACGCCGCTGGAGGCCGATTTCACCGGCTTCCGCGCCGGCGACGAGTTCGTGGTTGGCTACGGCCTCGACTGGGCGCACCGCTTCCGCGGGCTGCCCTATATCGGCGTGGTGGAGAAGCAGGCGGGTTAGGCCCGCAGGCTGAGGACGGCGCGCGTTCCCTTGGCCACGGGCTCGTAAGCCATCGCGGTCTGCAGCTGGCTGGCCATGGCCGTCACCACTTTCGTGCCGAGGCCGGTGCCGCGGATGGGGCCGGCGCCGGTCCAGCCAACACCGTCATCCTCAACCGCGATCGTCAGGCGGCCGTCGCCGCTCCGGCGCAGGATCACGCGGATCTCGCCGCGAGCACCGGGCGGATAGGCGTACTTGTAGGCGTTGGTGACCAGCTCGGTAACGATCACGCCGATCGAGACGGCCTTGTCGGTCGGCACCCGGACGTCGGCATCGGCCTGCAGCACCACCGCGTAGCGCTTGTCGGCCTCGTCGATCGCGGCGCTCAGCTCGTCGATCAGGCTCATGAGGTAGGAGCCGAGCTCGACCACGCGCACGTCGGACGAGGTGTAGAGCCGGCGGTGGATGCCGGCGACCGCCATGATGCGCGCCTGCATCTCCTGCAGGGCGCGGCGCGCGGCCGGGTCGGTAACCGTGCCGGCCTGCAGGCGGGCGAGCGAGGCGACCAGCGCCAGCGAATTGGCGACGCGATGATTGACCTCGTGCAGCAGCAGCTCGGCGCGATCGCGCGCTTCCCGGATCACGCGCTGCGCCTCCTCCGCCTCGCTCCTGAGCTTGGCCTGGGCCAGCGCGAGCTGGATCGATTCGCCCAGCAGCTCGCGGAAATGGCCCTGCACGTCCTTCCAGACATAGTCGGCGGCGCCGGCCTTGAGCGCGGCCACTGCCACGCGCGCATCCTCCGAGCCGGTGACGTAGACCACCGGCGTGTCGGCCGCGACCCGACGCAGTCGCGGGATCACCTCCAGCCCGGTCTCGCCCGCCAGGTTGTGGTCCAGCGCGATCGCATCGAACGACTCGCGCGCCAACAGCGCGACACCCGCATCTCCGTCGGGCACGTGCTGCACGGCGATGCCGCGCGGCGCGAGCGCGCGCTCGACCAACCGGCCGATGCCGGGATCGTCGTCGATGTAGAGGACGCGCACACCCGTCATGGTCAGTCCGTGGGAGGAACCTGCATCACCGACAGGAACAGGCCAAGCTGCTGAACGGCGTTGGCGAAGCCTTCGTAGTTCACCGGCTTGGTGATGTAAACGTTGGCGCCGAGATCGTAGCAGCGCTTGATCTCGCGCTCGTCGTCGGTGGTGGTGAGAATGATCACCGGCGAGCGCTTGGTGTGCTTGTTCGCCTTGACCTTGGTGAGAATATCGACGCCAGTCATGTCGGGCAGGTTGAGGTCGAGCAGGATCAGCATCGAGCGCTGGGCGCTGTCCTCGCCCGAGCCGTCCTCACCCAGCAAGTGGCGCAGGCCGTCGGTGCCGTTGCGGAACGACTGGATCTCGTTGTTGACCCCGGCGCGGCGGATATTGCGCTCGATCAGCCGGGCATGGCCCTCATCGTCCTCGATCATGACGATCGAGACCGGACGTGCGTTCATGGCAGCACCTCGTTCATGGCGTTGAAGTCTCCTCCACCCGCAGCCGCGCGGGCAGGTCGATCTGGAAGGTCGAGCCTCGGCCGAGCTCGGACCGGACGGTGATCTCGCCGCCCAGACGCCGCACCAGGGCCTGCACATGGGCAAGCCCGATGCCCTCGCCCGGCCGGTCCTGGGCGCCGGCGCGACGGAACAGCTCGAAGACGCGCTCGAGGTCCTGCTCGCCGATGCCGCGGCCGTTGTCGGTGACGGCGATGCCGATGCGGCCTGGCGCCTGGCTGACGGTGATCGCGATGCGGCCCGGCCGGTCGTGCGCCAGGTATTTCACGGCGTTGTCGACGACGTTGTTCACCACCTGCTCCAGCGCCAGCCGGTCGCTGACGATGAGCGGCGCCTTCTCTGGGATCGCGAGCGTCGCCTGGACCTCGTCAAGCTGGTGCTTCACCGAACCCTGCGCGGCAGCGAACAGCTTCACCAGGTCGACCGGCTCGGGATTGAGCTCCCGCCGGCCCTCGCGCGACAGCTTCAGGATGGCGTTGATCAGTGAATCCATGCGGCCGGTCGAGGCGCGGATGAACCCGATCGATTCGGGGATCTCCTCGAGCGCCGCCACCCGGGCCCGATCAGCCTGGCCCTGGTCGCCGGCGATGTACTTCTTCAGCGTCTCGGCGCTGCTTTCCATCTCGCTGGTGAAGCCCATGATGTTGACCAGCGGCGATCGCAGGTCGTGGCTGACGATATAGGCGAAGCGCTGGATCTCCTCGTTGGCCCGGGTCAGCGAGGCGGTGCGATCCGCGACCCGCTCCTCGAGCGAGAAATTGACTTCCTGCAGCGCCTGACGGGCCACCACGAGCTGGCGGGTGTACTGGATCACCGTCCAGGCCGCGCCACCCGCGAACAGCACGATCAGCACGGCGCCGACGCCAGTCACCCAGGTCAAGAGCTCGGCCGCCTGGTTCAGCGCCTGCAGCCGTTGCGAGACCCGGTTCTCGGACTCGTCGATCAGCGCATTGAGGATGCGGCGGATGTCGTCCATTGCCGCCTTGCCGCGGTCGGTCAGCACGACGGACCTGGCCTGGTCGCGCTGGCCGCCTTTCACAAGGTCGATCGTCTCGGCGAGCTCGCTGAACTTGGCCTCGATCTGAGTCTTCAACTCGGTGAGGCGGGTCTGGGAGCGGTCTTCCGCGGCGTAGAGCTTGGCGAGCTCTGCCAGGCCTTGCCGCGCCACGGGCAGGGCGGCGGCGTAGGGCGCCAGATAGCGCTCCTCGCCGGTCAGGACGTAACCGCGCTGGCCGGTTTCCGCGTCGAGCATGGCGACCTGAATGTTGCCGGTGACCATGCGGATCTGGCGTTCGCGGATGACCTCGCCGGTGTGCTCGGCGGTACGGACCGACAGCCAGCCGGCCGCCGCGACGATCGCGAGCAAGGCCAGCACGCCCAGGAAGAGCAACGTGATGGTGCGCCGGGCGAAAGCGGAACTGAAAAGCGGCATGACAGGAGGCGCCGCATCTTAGCGGCGCAACCGGCTGAGGCAATGAACGTCGGCCGTACCATAGATGACGTTACGCACCCTGCGGCAACGGCGGGACGATTCGGCAAATCTTGTGGGGTGTCCGGCGTAGAGGCGCGAGATGTGCAACCGGGCTCGCTCCCCGGCGTTCGTAGGCCATGATCTTCCCCAGCCTGAGCGACGCTGAACGAGCCGTGCTCGAGGATTTGCTGCTGCACGGTGCCAACCGGAACCTGTCGACGCCGATCCGCGGTCGGCTGGGGCTGTACAAGCTGATCGACGAGACACCCGAGGGCTGGAAGATCACGCCGCTTGGCCAGCAGGCGCTTCAGGCCGCGCCGTCCGCCAACCCGCAATCACAGGGGCCGCGCCGGGAAGGCCGTTCGCCAGACCACGAGCGCCACTACGGCAAGAAGAGCCGCGACACGTCCTGGTTCGGGTGATCTCGCTCGTTCGGCTCACCTCATAAGTTCAACCGACCTCAAGCCCAGACAAAGAAGCCCGCCCCGCGGGGGAGACGACGGGACGGGCTCTGCTCTGTCAGGGCACGGGTGCTCATGCCCGTGCATTGAAACAACGCCCGTGCCGGGAAGGTTGTTCCCGGGCTTCTTGCGGCCCCCTCTTCTTGCGGACTGCTGCCCGGCCGACCATGTCTAAAACATGGCGCTCGGCATCCCGGGCATGACGTTCGGCCAGCTCGCCCAGGAGCAGCTCGAGATCGAGGTCATCTGCCCCAACTGCAACCACCGCCGTCTGATCGACGGCAACGCGCCGCGCCTGCGCGACCGCCCGATCGCGGGCGCCCGCTTTCGCTGCGAGAAGTGCGGCTCGGTCGGGCTGCCCGAGCTCGGCAAGCAGCGGCTGTGGGCGAAGCGGCTGGCCCGGCACGCACGGAAGCTCTCCGATCGCTAGAATGCCTTCGACACCGTGAAGCGTACCGCGAGCGGCTCGACCGGATGGAAGTGCACGTCATTGACACCTTCCGCCGGCTCTCCCGACAGACGGGAGGTGTAGTAGTAGGTGATCTGGTCGGCCTGCGTATTGAGCAGATTGAGCACGTCGAGATTGAGCTTAAGCCCGTTCTCGAACGTGTAGCCGACGCGCGCATCGAACAGCGAGGTCGAGCCGGAATAGACGCTGCCGTCCTCGATCAACGGGCGCGCGCCGAAGTAGCGCCAGCGCAGCGTGCCGAACCAGCCGAGATCCTCGCCCAGCGTGATGCCAGCCGAGGCCACGATGGCCGGCGCCTCGGGAATCAAACTGCCGATCGGGTTGCCGGTGTCCTTGAATCGCGCGTAGGTGTAGGCGAAGTCGCCGTCGAGCATCGCCCAGGGCGTGGGCCGATAGCGGTTCGTCCATTCGACGCCGATGCGCCGGCTCGGCCGGTTGGGCTCGGTGTCGCCCGAATCGCCGCTGAATGTCAGCTCCGAATCGAAGTCGAGGACGAACACCGCCAGCGTCGAATCGAGACCGTGGATGGCCTGCGTGCGCATGCCGACCTCCGCGCCGCGTGATTGCACCAGCAGCGGCGCGCCCTGCGCCAGCCCCCGCACGTCGTTGGAGTGAAAGCCCATGCCGGCGTTGACATAGAGCTCCGTCCTGTCGAACGGGCCGAAAACGAGACCGAGCTTGGGCTGCGGCAGGAAGGCCGTGGTCTGCGCCGAGTTGCCGGCGAGGCTGCTGCTGTCGGTCGTCCAGTACAGGTCGCCGCGCAGGCCGACGGTCGAGCGCAGCCAGCCGTTCCATTTCACCTTTTCTTCGACGTAGAGGCCGGCGCTGGTCTCGGTCACATGATCGGTGCGGATGGTCGAGGTCGGCACCCGCTGCACGGTGTTGAAGAGCCCGACGTCGATGATGTCGTTGCGGACCTGCACGCCGAACAGACCCTCGGCGTCGAAGCCTGCAAAGCTGTGCTTGACGCTGCGGCTGGCATTCACGCCCATCAGGAAGCGCTTGTCGGACTGCTGGAACTGGTCGCCGTTCACCGGATCGTTCAGGAAATACGTGAAGTTGTTGTAGAGGTTGAGGGTCGAGTAGACGAGATAGCCCTCGACGCGGTCGGTCGTGCGCTCGTCCGATTGGCTCCAGCGCGCCGACAGCGAATAGCGCTGGCTGTCGCCGCCGTCGGTCGGGTCGAGCGTGCCGAAGCGGCCGATCAGGCCCTGATCGACGGCGCGCAGGGCGACCTGGTTGGTCGCATGCCAGGAGTTGGTGTAGGCCATGCCGGTGATGGTGAAGCCGTTCTGCTCGGTGCCCTCGGTGTAGCGCAGCACGCCGTTGTATTTGCGCAGCGCGTCAGGGATGTCCCACGGCCCGTCGTAGCGCACGATCTCGCCCACACCGGTCAGCGTGCCCTGGCCGAGCGTCATCGATCCGGCGGCGAGGCCGCGCCAGAAGCCGAAGCTGCCGACGGTCGCCGACAGCAGGTTCTTCTCCAGCCGGTCGGCATAG
>DASXQC010000746.1:0-2748 GCA_036493235.1 Reyranella sp. | reverse complement strand
CGGCAGATCGATCCCGTCCACGCCGAGCTGATGCGCAGCTACGCGGCCTCGCCGTGGACGACGACGAAGGTGGTGCGCTTGCCCGGCGCGCTGCCGTTCTTCTTCACGGGCCTGAAGATCGCCTCGTCGGGAGCCGTGATCGCGGCGATCGTCTCGGAGTACTTCGGCGGCCTGCAGCGGGGGCTCGGCCCCGCCATCACCTCCGCAGCCGCTGCCTCGGCCTACCCGCGCGCGTGGGCGCTCGTCACTGCCGCGATCGCGCTCGGCCTGGCCTTCTACATCGTCGCCGTCATCGCCGAACGCCTGGCGATGCCCTGGCAAAGACCCCAAGGAGGAGTCTCGTGAGCAGGTTCGCAAAGCGCCTCGCCGGCGTGGCCGTGCTGGCCCTCTCGGTGCTGGCCATGGCCGCATGTGGCGGCAACGACAACAGCTCGACCTCGACCGCGGCGAGCGGCGGCAAGTCGCTCACCAAGGTCAAGCTCCAGCTGCAGTGGTTCACCCAGGCCCAGTTCGCCGGCTACTTCGCCGCGCTGCAGCAGGGCTACTACAAGGACGCCGGCCTCGACGTCCAGATCATCGAGGGCGGCACCGACATCGTCCCGCAGACGGTGCTCGCCCAGGGCCACGCCGACTACGCGATCGCCTGGGTGCCCAAGGCGCTGCAGTCGCGCGAGCAGGGCGCCAACATCACCGACGTCGGCCAGGTCTTCCAGCGCTCCGGCACGCTGCAGGTGTCCTTCAAGGACAAGGACATCACCACGGCCGCGCAGCTGAAGGGCAAGAAGGTCGGCAACTGGGGCTTCGGCAACGAGTTCGAGCTCTTCGCCGGAATGACGAAGGCCGGGCTGAACCCGGGCAAGGACGTCACGCTCGCCCAGCAGCAGTTCGACATGCAGGCGCTGCTGAAGGGCGACATCGACGCCGCCCAGGCGATGATCTACAACGAGTACGCCCAGGTGCTCGAGGCCAAGAACCCCAAGACCGGCAAGCTCTACCAGCCCTCGGACTTCAACGAGATCAACTGGAACAACGAGGGCACGGCGATGCTCCAGGACGCGATCTGGGCCAACACCGACAAGCTCCAGAACGACAAGGCCTACCAGGACCAGACGGTCAAGTTCCTGACGGCGAGCTTCAAGGGCTGGGCCTACTGCCGCGACAACCCCGAGAAGTGCCGCGACATCGTCGTCGCGCGCGGCTCCAAGCTCGGCGCCAGCCACCAGCTCTGGCAGATGAACGAGATCAACAAGCTCATCTGGCCGTCGCCGAACGGCATCGGCATGGTCGACAAGACCGCGTGGGACCAGACCGTCAAGATCGCCGAGCAGACCAAGAACCAGCAGGGCGAGACGGTCCTGAAGAAGCCGCCCGAAGGGCTCGCCTACACCAACGACTACGCCCAGAAGGCGCTCGCGGCGCTCAAGGAGCAGAACGTCGACACGAACGGCGCCGACTTCAAGCCGCTCACCGTGACGCTCAATCCTGGCGGCGCCTGATCAGCCAGCGGCCGCGGGGCGCCTCGATCGCTCGAGGCGCCCCGGGCTGAGCCCTAGCAGCTGGTCGCCCAGGCGCAGGCGCTGAAGCCGTCGCGCGAGGCGTTGGGGGCCGACGGCGAGCCGATCACCGAGCCGGCCGAGTCGATGAGCTGCATCTCCTCGGCGGCGGTGAGGTTCGCCGGCGCGCCGTTCGTCTTGGCGTTGCTGAACGGCACCGTCGTCAGATTCGGCAGCGACGCGAGGCCGGCGTTGGTGCTGATGAGCAGCGGCGTCTCCTCGATCCACTCCGCCGTTGCGTGCGTCGAGGAGTACGGGACGGTCTGCGTGAACGTCTGGCCGCGCGTGACGTTCTTCAGCGTGATCGTCCACAGGTTCGAGTTCGCGACAACCTCGGTGATGTCGGCGTGCATGTGGTCGCCGGGCTGGACGGTCATGTTGTCGATGCCGATGGACGGGCCCGGGATGATCTCCCACCACGCGCCGTACGACCCGGCGCCGCCGCTGACGTCCTGCTCGGTGCCCGTCTGGATCAGCGTGTTGTCGCCGGCGGTGCAGCCCGCGTCGACGCAGCCGCCGCCGATCCCGATCCAGTCCGACGAGAACTCATCGCCGGAGGCATGCTGGGTGGCGGTCGGCACCGTCCAATCGCCGGAGATCGAGTTGAACAGCTTGCCGCCCTGCTCGAGCGTGCCCTGGTTGTAGCCGAACCAGTTGTTGGACTGGTTGGTGTTGACGTGCAGCCGGGGCTTGGCGAGATGCAGCGTCTGGCCGTGCGACAGCGGTGCGGCGCCTGCCGGCGAGGCCGCGGCGGCGCACAGCGCCACGCAGCAGCCCAGCAACAGCGCCACCCTCCCGCGGTGGAGCTTGCTTCCCATGTCACTCCCTTTTTTGGTTTTGGCCCCTGCCCGAGGCCCGCGAGCACGATGCCCCGTGCGGGGCGATTCGATGCGCGATCACCAAAGGACGCGTAAGACCTGCGGCTTGCGGAAGACGAGGCCGCGGGCGACCGACGGATTGTCGGAGTCCAGGCGGATCGCGGGCAGCCGCTCGAACAGCCGCCCGACCGCCGCGTGCGCCTCCAGGCGCGCGAGGTGCATCCCGATGCACACGTGCGGCCCGCGCGCGAACGCGAGGTGCTGCGACGCGTTGGCGCGACGCACGTCGAAGCGGTTGGGATCGGCGAACGTCGCCGGGTCGCGGTTGGCCGCGGCGATCGAGACGCTGACGAGGTCGCCTTCGGCGATCGCGGCAC
>DASXQC010000745.1:0-3456 GCA_036493235.1 Reyranella sp. | reverse complement strand
GCAAACGGCGCGAGGGTCGCCAGCACACGGGCGCCGCGCACCACGATGCCGTGTTCGGTCTCGCCGACCTTGCGCAGCGCATGCTCGTTGCCCGCCACCGGCGCATCGCCGGTCGCCTTGTCGACGGTCGGCTGCACGATGGTGTGGGTCAGCGAGATGTCGTTGCGCCGCAGAAATTTCTGGTAGGCGACCAGCCGCTCGGCGCCGGCCTCGTTGCCGTGCGCGCCCCATTCGTCGGGCCGGCCGGCGAAGCCCGCGTAGGTCACGTTCATGTAGTCTGGCGTGCGGCCCATCAGCCCGACCGAGTATTCGGAGATGGTGCGCAGGGCCCTGCCCCGCTTCGCGAGGTCCTCGTGTGACTTCGGGATCATATGGCTGACCGCGATCGGCTCGCCGTTCTCCGGATCCGGCATCAGGCACGTCCCGGCATGGACGTGCTGCAGGTCAAAGATCTCCGCCAGCGCGTGGGCGGCGCCGCACAGCTTGGGGTGGCTGACGACGTCGCTCACGCGCTCGCCGTCGACCCACACCGCCCGCGGCTTGCGCAGGCCCTTCAGGAACTGCTCGCCCGTCCGAGCCGGCATCGTGCCCCCCTATCGTCTCAGCCGACCGGCACCGTCTCGGCGAGCGGCGCCAGCTTCGCGACCTTCTCGTACCAGGCGGTGAGCTTGGGATGGCCCGGCCGCCACGGCTCGTTGGCGTAGCGGAAGTCGAGATAGCCCAGCGCGCAGCCGATGGTGATCTCGCCGATCGTGTCGAGGTTGCCGAGCGAATCGGCCTGCTTCTCGAACTCGTCGAGCGCGCGGGCAACCTTGCCCTGCTGCAGCGCGATGTAGCCCTTGCGGCCCTCGTCCTGCGGCAGCGCAATCTCGCGGCGTCGCGGCTGGGTGGCGTCGAGGATGCCGTCGGCCAGCGCCTCCTGGGTCAGCGCCTTCCAGCGCGCCGGGCCCGCGGCCGGGAACAGCTTGGGTGCCGAGCCGACGCTGTCGAGGTATTCGCAGATCACCGGGCTGTCGAAGAGGCAGGCGCCGTCATCGAGGATGAGCGTCGGCACCTTGGACAGCGCGTTGTACTTCAGGAGCTCGGGATCGGTCGTGCCGATCTTGACCCGCTCGACCTGCTTGTCGAGGCCACGCTTGATGGCGCAGGCCGTGACTTTGCGGACATAGGGGCTGGCGGGCGAAAAGGCGAGCTTCATCTCGGGTCTCCTGAAGGATTGTCCTCCCTCACATACCCTGCCGGAAGGGTTTCCGCCAAACCCCGATCAGGCGCAGCAGCGGCGGCATGACCAACAAGGCGAAGCCCATCGCCACCAGGGTCGACACCAGGGCGTTGCCGAAGAAGATGCCGAGCGAGCCCTGGGACATCAACATCGACTGCCGGAAGGCGTCCTCGGCCTTGTCGCCGATCACGATCGCCAGCACCAGCGGCGCCAGCGGGTAGTCGAGCTTCTTGAACAGGTAGCCCAGAACGCCGAAGCCCATCATCAGCACGACGTCGAGGTAGGAGTTCGACACCGAGTAGGCGCCGACCACGCAGACGATGAAGATCAGCGGCGCGATGATGAAGAACGGCAGGCGCATCAGGGCGGCGAAGATCGGTACCGTCAGCAGCACCAGGACCACCGCGACGATGTTGCCGAGATACATCGAGGCGATCAGGCCCCAGACGAAATCGGGCTGCTCGGTGAACAATGCCGGGCCGGGATTGAGGCCCCAGATCATCAGCCCACCCATCATCACGGCGGCGGTGGCCGAACCCGGGATGCCGAGCGACAGCATGGGCAGCAGCGCGCTGGTGCCGGCGGCATGGTCGGCGGTCTCGGGCGCCACGATTCCCTCGGGTTCGCCCGAGCCGAAGTTGGCGCGCCGGCGCGAGACGCGCTTGGCGATGCCGTAGCTCATGAACGAGGCCGCGGTCGGGCCGCCGGGCGTGATGCCCATCCAGCAGCCGATCGCCGCGCTGCGCAGCAATGCCACCCAATGCTTCGGCAGGCCGGCGAGGGTGCGGAACACCTCGCGCCAGTCGATGCGCGAGGACACGGCGCGGGCATGCATCTCCTCCTCGACCGCGATCAGGAGCTCGCCAATGCCAAACAAGCCCATGACGGCGACGACGAAGTTCACGCCCTTGACCATCTCCTCGATGCCCATGGTCAGGCGGACCTGGCCCGAGACGGTGTCCATGCCGATGGCGGCGATGGCGAAGCCGATGGTGAGCGACACCACGGTCTTCATGGGCGGCGAGCCGCCGACGCCGATGAAGCTCGAGAAGGCGAGGAAATAGACGGCGAAATACTCGGCCGGCCCGAATTCCAGCGCGACGCCCGCGATCCACGAGGCGAGGCAGGTGATCAGCACCACGCCGACCATCGCGCCGAACGCGGCCGAGCCGAACGCGGTCGCCAGCGCCTGGGTCGCCCGACCACTGCGCGCCATCGGATAACCGTCGAAGGTCGTTGCGACCGACGAAGGCTCGCCCGGGATGTTGAAAAGGATCGAGGTCACCGAGCCACCGAACAGGGCGCCCCAGTAGATACTCGACAGCAGGATGATCGCCGAGACCGGCTGCATGCCGAAGGTGATCGGCAGCAGCAGCGACACGCCGTTGGGCGCGCCCAAGCCCGGCAGCACGCCGACCAGAATGCCGAGCAGCACGCCGCCGATCATCAGGGCGATGTGCGGCACGGAGATCGCGATCGAAAAGCCGTGCATCAGGAGGTCGAAATTCTGCATCGGTTAGCGCTCCAGCCAGGCGCCGAGCAGACCGTGCGGCAACGCCACCTGGAAGCTCCATTCGAACACGAGGTAGAGGCCGACCGACGCGACCACGGCGATGGCCGCCGCACGCCACAGCGACATGCCGTTCTGCAGCCGCAGGGTGCCCAGCAGATAGAGCGCCGAAGTGACGTACATGCCGAGCAATGGGATCAGCGCGACATAGACCACCGCCGGCAGGAACAGCGCCGCGGTGCGCCTGAACTCGACGGCGGTGACCACGATCTCGCGGCCGCGCAGCCAGCCGCGCGCCAGGTTGTACAGGCTGCCGGCGACGACGATCAGGCCGGTCATGAAGGGAAAGGTCCCGGACTCGACACCGGCCGACGACCAGCCGATGCCGTTGTCCAGGCTCTGCACGGCGATCGCGATCCCGAACGCGCCGGTGATCGCGGCCGTCAGCGCCTCGAGCGCCCGTCGTGAGAACATCGGCCTACTTGACCAGCCAGCCCTGCTCCTCGGCGACCTTGTGCACGCGCTCGCTGTCCTGGGTCATGTAGTCGGTGAAGTCCTTGCCGGTCAGGAACACCTGGGTCTGCGAGCTCTTCTCGACATAGTCCTTCCACTCCGGCGTCGCCTGCACCTTCTTCATCAGGTCGACGTAGAAGGCGGTCTGCTCGGGCGTGACCTTGAGCGGCAGCCACACCGTGCGCGGCTGCTGGAACAGCGGGATGTTCAG
>DASXQC010000744.1:0-5491 GCA_036493235.1 Reyranella sp. | reverse complement strand
ATCGAGAGGCCCATCGCCACGACGACCAGTCGCCGGCGCCCCAGCCGGATCGACGCCTCGTTGCCCAGCACGCTCATGACGGTGCCGAGCAGGCCGAGCACGGTGATCACGACGGCCGGTGACAGCAGCCCGGCCGAGAGGCCGGTGCTCGCCGCCACCCAGGTCAGGAACGCCACGCCCCAGCCGCGCAACGCGTTCATCTCCAGCGTATGCACGCAATAGGCAAGCGAATAGGCGACGGCCGAGCGGTTGCGCAGTACCGGGCGGAAGTCGAACAGCGGGGCCGACGTCCTCGCCGGCGCCGGCCGCGCCGGCACCGCGAGTACGACCGTAAGCCAGGCGATCGCCGCGGTGAGTCCGGCGCTGGCAAAGGCGAGGCGCCAGCCGAACGCATGGGCGAGCAATTCGCCCAGCACGTAGGACACCGCACCGGAGATGCCGATGCTGGCGGCGTGCCCGGTGACGGCGCGCGACATCATCTTGGCATCGACCTGGTCGGCCAGCAGCTTCAGGCCGGTCATGTAGGTGCCGGCCCAGCCGACGCCGGCCAGGGCGCGGAGCGCGAACGCCGACCAGAAGTTGTCGGCCAGCGCACCGAAGGCAAAGTGCGCCAGCGTCGTGCAGCCGACGCCGAACAGATAGACGCGCTTGGCGTCGATGCGGTCGGTGAGGGTCACCAGCACCGGCACGCACACCATGTAGGCGGCGTAGAAGGCCGAGGTGATCCAGCCGGCCTCGCTGTTGCTGAGCGACCAGCGGCCCATCAGCTCGGGCATCAGCACCGGCCAGTAACCGGCGCCGAGCTGCACGAACACCTGCGCGGCACAGACGATGGCGACCAGGCGGGCGCCCGCGGAGGCGGCGGAGATCATCCTTGACAGGCTGGCTTTTATTTCGATATTTGTCAAATTATGGAAACGAGGGACGCGGTTGCAGCCTTGGCGGCGCTGGCTCAGGACAGCCGGCTCGACGTGTTCCGGCTGCTGGTGCAGACCGGGCCGGAGGGAATGGCCGCGGGCGAGGTCGCGGAGCAGCTCGGCATCTCACCGGCGACGCTGTCCTTTCACCTCGCACAGCTTCGCCATGCTGGCCTGATCAACATGCGCCGTGACGGCCGCTCGCTGATCTATTCGGCCGACTACGACGGCATGAATGAGCTGATGAGCTTCCTGACCGAGAATTGCTGCGGCGGCGCGACGTCGTGCGGCGTTCCCGTCTGCGCGCCCGCGTCCCGCACTCCCGTCCGACGCAAGAGCAGAGGAGCAACCCGGCAATGAAGCGCCTGCACGTTCACATGTCGGTCGACAACCTCGACCAGTCGATCCGCTTCTACTCGACCCTGTTCGCCAGCGCGCCCACGGTCGTGAAGGCCGACTATGCCAAGTGGATGCTCGAGGATCCGCGGGTCAACTTCGCGATCTCGACGCACAGCGGCCGCGCCGCCGGGATCGACCATCTCGGCATCCAGGCCGAGAACGGCGACGAGCTCCAGGAGGTCTATGGCCGCCTGAAGGCTGCCAAAGGCCCGGTGCTGGAGGAAGGCCAGACCAGCTGCTGCTACGCGCAGTCGGAGAAGAGCTGGATCGCCGATCCGGCCGGCGTCGCCTGGGAGGCCTTCCACACGACCGGGGAGAGCACGGTCTACGGCACGTCCGCGCCGAAGGAGCAGCTCGCCGGCGCGTGCTGCGGGCCGACCGCGGACAAGATCGCCGAATCCGCGAAGACCTGCTGCGGCTGAGCTCCGGCCGCGATGAACCTCCGCCCCGTCGTCGCCGAAGCCTTAGGGACGGCGCTGCTGCTCGCGGCCGTGGTCGGCTCGGGCATCATGGCCGAGCGGCTTTCGGGCGGAAATGTCGGGCTGGCGCTGCTGGCCAACGCGATCGCCACCGGCGGCGCGCTGTACGCGCTGATCGTCATGTTCGGGCCGATCTCCGGCGCGCATTTCAATCCGGTGGTGACGCTCGCCCTCACCGCGCGCCGCGAGTGGCCCGTGAAATGGGCGCTGCCGTTCATCGCGGCACAGGTCGTGGGCGCGATCCTGGGCGTGTGGCTGGCGCATCTGATGTTCGACCTGCCGATCCTGCAGGCCTCGACCAAGGTGCGCACCGGAGTCGGTCAATGGGCGGCCGAGGCGACCGCCGCCTTCGGCCTGGTGCTGCTGATCCTGATCGGCGTACGCAAGGCGCCCGAGCGTCTGCCCGCCGCGGTGTCGGTCTACATCGTCGGCGCCTACTGGTTCACCGCCTCGACGTCGTTCGCCAATCCGGCCGTGACCATCGCGCGGGCGCTGTCCAACACCTTCGCGGGAATCGCGCCCGCCGATGCACCGGCGTTCATCGTCGCGCAGATGGCGGGCGCCCTGCTGGCCTGGCTCACGGCGCGGTACCTCGATCGCTGAAGCCGTCGTCAGGCAACAGCCTGCTCGGCGGGCGCCTCGTCCCAGCCGAAGGTGCTGAACCGCTGGCAGACGCGGATGCGCTCGAGCGCCACCCGGGCGTAGCGCACGCTGTTCGTCGGCCAGGCGCCCTCGGCGATCCAGTCGAGCCGCTCGCACTTGTGCGGCTCGGCGTTGCCGGGCTCACCCGACCAGGCGCGGACCTCGAAGAAGAACGACACGCGCCCGGAACGATGATGCATCGTGTGCACCAGCTCGAGATCCGCCGGCCGGATGTCGATGCCGAGTTCCTCCTTGGCCTCTCGCGCCGCCCCTGCCGGGATCGTCTCGTCCGGTTCGAGGTGGCCGGCCGGGAGATGGTACAGGCCATCGGCGAAGCCGGTATTCTTGCGCAGACCGAGCAGGACGGTCGCGCCGTCCCTCAGGATCAGGTGAAGATCGACAACCACTCCGTGCGTCGCCATGCAGCATCCGGCAGGCCACAAGCCTTCGACCGTACGATATCATCCGCTGCGCGAGCTCTCTGGGGACAAACGTCGGGCTTGGCGGATTCTTTCCGCTTTTTGCATTCGATGGCGTTCACGGCCTTCTCGCAGAGGGTGCGAAGCCCGCACGCAAGCGTGTCTTTGCCGCGCATGGGCAGCACCGCTTCGCGCGTATAGAATTCAGAAAACCTCACGAGCGCATCCTTGGCTCCACTCACGTCTCCGCTCGACGCCCCGCTCGGCCTTTGCAACGTGCTGACCGTGCTCTGCGCGCTCGCCTGTATGTGGGCGATCTCGCCGCAGGCGCGTGGCGCCGTGGTGCGGCTGTGGGCGCTGGCGGTTCCGCCGGGCTTTGGCGGCGTCGTCGCCGTCGTGCTGCTGGGCGGAGTCTTCGAGGCGACGTGGATCAGCGACGCTGAATGGGTCGCCGCGCTGGCGCTCGGCGCCGCGATCGGCCGGATGCGTGGCTGGAGCCTCTCGGTCGAGGTCGCGCCGACCGGCGACATGATCCGGCTGCGCGCCGCCTGGGATGGGCTGGTCGTCGCCGCGGCGATCGTCGCCATGGCCATCGTCGATTTCATCTCGGCCGCCAGCGACGCACCGGTCATTGCGCCCACTCACGTCGCGTCCGTGTCGGCCTTCTGTGCGGGCTATCTCTGTTGTCGCGCGCTGGCGGTGCTGGTGCGCTTCAGGAACGCCATGGGCGCGTAGCGCCGGTCGATCAATACCTCCGTCGGGAGGTCGTCATGCCGAAGCGCCTCCTCGTTCTCGCCAGTCTGCTGCTCGCCCAGCCGGCGATCGCGCAGCCCCCATTCGAGCAACCATTGACGCCGGAAACGAAGATCCCGCTCGGCGATGTCTCGGGTCGCATCGACCATTTCGCCTACGACCCGGCCGACCGGCTGCTGTTCGTCGCTGAGCTGGGCAACGACAGCGTCGGTATCGTCGACCTGAAAAACGGCAAGACCCGGCGTCTCACCGGCCTGCGCGAGCCGCAGGGACTGGCCTGGCACGCCGCCACCCGAACGCTCTACGTCGCCAACGCGGGCGATGGCTCGGTGCGACTCTATCAGGGGCCTGGGTTCACGCCGGCGGGCACGATCGCGTTGGGCAACGATGCGGACAACATCCGCGTCGACGGCAAGCGCGACCGGATCGTCGTCGGCTATGGCAGCGGCGGGCTGGCGGTGATCGATCCCACGAGCCGCCGGAAGGTCGCCGACATTGCGCTCAAAGGTCATCCCGAGAGCTTCCAGTTCGACGAAGAAGGCCGGCGCATCTTCGTGAACGTGCCCGGTGCGCGTCAGGTCGCCGTTGTCGATGCTGGGCAGGGCAAGCAGGTCTCTACTCTCGATCCGGGTGGCGCGCGCTCCAACTTCCCGATGGCCGTCGATGCGCTCAAGCACCGGGTACTGGTCGTCACGCGTTCGCCCGCGCAACTGATCGCCTTCTCGACCCAGGACGGCAGGCGGGTCGCGATCGTCGAGACCTGCGGCGACGCGGATGACGTGTTCGTCGATGACCGGCGGCAGCGCGTCTACGTGGCGTGCGGCGACGGCCTAGTCGAGGTGTTCGGCCCGCACGGCGACGGCTACCAATCGATCGGGAAGATCCCGACCGTGTCAGGCGCGCGCACCGCGCTGTTCGTCGCCGATGCCGATCGGCTCTATGTCGCCGTCCGCGCCCGCTTCCGCGAGCCGGCAGCCATCTGGGTCTTTCGTCCGGCGCCCTGACGCGGTCGTCAGAAGTTCCAGCCTCCCCGCAGCCGGCCGGTCCAGATGTCGAGGCCGCTAACCCCGATCGAGTCGTAGGTGACATCGACGCGGACATTGAAGCCGTCGCCGAGGATCTGCATGCCGATGCCGGCGCCGCCCGAGCCCTGGCCGCGTAGCAGCGTCCCCTGCCCAACCACGACCTGGTTGTTGTTGCTCGCGAAGTCGAGGTTGGCGCGCGCCCGCACGAACGGCTCGACCGACCAGCTGCGGTCGGGCAGCTAGATGCGGTAGCCGACCTCGGGACCGCCCCACACGCGGCCGTATTGCACGATCTGGCCAGGCACCGCGGTGCCGACTGAATCGGTGTAGCCGGCCTGGTTCTCCGAGCCGTAGCCGATATCGATCGACGGCTGCAGGCGCCATCGCCCGTAGCGCCACACGCCGGTCAGCGAGCCGCCGGCGATGAAGCGCAAGGCCTCGAACTGCGCGCTGACAGCGGGCAGCGGCGTGTTGTTGTAGTTGAGATGGCTGAAGCCTGCGAAGCCCGCCAGGATTGAGCACGTGGTTGGTGTTCGCGCCGGCAAGGTCGCCGTCGTAGCGCCGGTAGAGGCAGGCGTCCTGCGTCTTGGCCGAGCACGGCGACCGGAGATGATGCCTTGTATAGGTGCAGAGCGCCGCTTCAGTAGCGCAGCATCACGTCGACCCGATCGGGCGCCCCGTCATTGCCCTGGGAGAAATCGCCGATCTCGACGTCAGCCTTCACGCCGAGGTCGATCAGGGCGGCATGCACCGCCAGCACGCGGGCGAGTGCGAGTTGGCGCGCCTGGACCGGATTGCTGTCGCCGGCGTAGCCGTACAACAGAATCTGGCGCGGGCGACGCGTGTTGGTACCGCGT
>DASXQC010000743.1:0-7909 GCA_036493235.1 Reyranella sp. | reverse complement strand
CCAGTCGGCACTCTGCCTGGTGCACCAGCGCTTCTCGACCAACACCTTCCCGTCGTGGAAGCTGGCGCATCCCTACCGCTTCATCGCCCACAACGGCGAGATCAACACCGTTCGCGGCAACGTCAACTGGATGTATGCCCGTCGGCGCACGATGGAGTCGGACCTCATCGGCGCCGATCTCGACAAGATGTGGCCGATCATCCCCCACGGCCAGTCGGACACCGCGTGCGTCGACAATGCGCTTGAGCTGCTGGTCGCCGGCGGCTACTCGCTCAGCCACGCGATGATGATGCTGATTCCGGAGGCGTGGGCCGGCAATCCGCTGATGGATGCCAAGCGCAAGGCCTTCTACGAGTATCACGCCGCGCTGATGGAGCCGTGGGACGGCCCGGCCTCGATCGCTTTCACCGACGGCCGCCAGATCGGTGCCACGCTCGACCGCAACGGCCTGCGTCCTGCGCGCTTCCTGGTCACCAGCGACGACATGGTGGTGATGGCGTCGGAATCGGGCGTGCTGCCGATCCCGGAAGAGAAAATCGTGCGCAAGTGGCGCCTGCAGCCCGGCAAGATGCTGCTGATCGATCTCGAGCAGGGCCGCATCGTCGAGGACGAAGAGCTGAAGCGTAAGCTTGCCGAGGCCCATCCCTACGAGGAGTGGCTCCGTCAGGCGCAATACAAGCTCGAGGAGCTGTCGGAGATGCCCGAGGCGCCGGCGCCGGCGCCATCGAACGATCCATCTAACCTGCTCGATCGCCAGCAGGCGTTCGGCTACACGCAGGAGGACATCCAGTTCTTCCTCGAGCCGATGAGCAGCGAGGGCGACGATCCGATCGGCTCGATGGGCACCGACACACCGATCGCCGTGCTGAGCCGGAAGTCCAAGCTGCTCTACAATTACTTCAAGCAGAACTTCGCCCAGGTCACCAACCCGCCGATCGATCCGATCCGCGAGGAGCTGGTGATGTCGCTGGTATCGATGATCGGCCCGCGCCCGAACCTGCTCGGCCAGCATGCCGGCACGCACAAGCGGCTCGAGGTGAGCCAGCCGGTGCTGACCAATTCGGAGCTGGAGAAGATCCGCTCGATCGAGGAACTGCTCGACGGCGCGTTCCGCACGGCAACCATCGATTGCACGTGGCCGGTATCGGAAGGGGCGGCGGGCCTCGAGGACGCGCTCGATCGCGTCTGCTCGGAGGCGACCGACTGCGTGCTGGCCGACCGCAACATCCTGATCCTGTCCGATCGCGCGGTGTCGGCCGATCGCGTGCCGATCCCGGCGCTGCTGGCGACGGCGGCGGTGCATCATCATCTGATCCGCCGCGGCCTGCGCACCCAGACCGGCCTCGTGGTCGAATCGGGCGAGGTGCGCGAGGTTCATCACTTCTGCTGTCTCGCCGGTTACGGCGCCGAGGCGGTGAACCCGTACCTCGCCTTCGAGACGCTCGAGGCGCTGCGCATCCAGAACGGCCTCCCGCTCAAGGCTTACGAAGTCCAGAAGAACTACATCAAGGCGGTCGGCAAAGGCCTGCTGAAGGTCATGTCCAAGATGGGCATCTCGACCTACCAGTCCTATTGCGGCGCGCAGATCTTCGACGCGGTCGGCCTGCACTCGGGCTTCGTCGAGAAGTACTTCACCGGCACCGCCACGACCATCGAGGGCGCGGGCTGGCAGGAGATCGCGGAAGAAACCGTGCGCCGCCATCGCGACGCCTACGGCGACAACCCGATCTACCGCAACATGCTCGATCCGGGCGGCGACTATGCCTTCCGCCTACGCGGCGAGGATCACGCCTGGACCCCGGAGAGCGTGGCCAAGCTGCAGCACGCCGTGCGCGGCAACAACTCCGCCGAGTACAAGGCGTTCGCCCAGACCATCAACGAGCAGAACGGGCGCCTGCTCACCATCCGAGGCCTGCTGGAGCTGAAGTGGGCCGACTCAAGTGTGCCGATCGAGGACGTTGAGCCGGCCGCCGACATCGTCCGGCGCTTCGCCACCGGCGCGATGTCGTTCGGCTCGATCAGCCGCGAGGCACACACTACGCTCGCGATCGCGATGAACCGGATCGGCGGCAAATCGAACACCGGCGAGGGCGGCGAGGAGGCGGATCGCTTCAAGCCGTTGCCCAACGGCGATTCCATGCGCTCGGCGATCAAGCAGGTCGCGTCGGGCCGGTTCGGCGTCACCGCCGAGTACCTGGTCAATGCCGACGACCTGCAGATCAAGATGGCGCAGGGCGCCAAGCCGGGCGAGGGCGGCCAGCTTCCCGGCCACAAGGTCGACGAGAACATCGCCCGCGTGCGGCGCTCGACGCCGGGCGTCGGCCTGATCTCGCCGCCGCCGCATCACGACATCTACTCGATCGAGGACCTGGCGCAACTCATCCACGACCTGAAGAACGCCAATCCGAAGGCGCGCGTGTCGGTGAAGCTCGTCTCCGAAGTCGGCGTCGGCACGGTCGCCGCGGGTGTCAGCAAGGCGCGCGCCGATCACGTGACGATCTCGGGTTTCGAGGGCGGCACCGGCGCCTCGCCGCTCACGTCGCTGACGCACGCCGGCTCGCCGTGGGAGATCGGTCTCGCCGAGACGCAGCAAACGCTGGTGCTGAACGGACTGCGCGGACGTATTGCAGTTCAGGTAGACGGAGGTCTCCGCACCGGCCGCGACGTCGCGATCGGTGCACTGCTGGGCGCCGACGAGTTCGGCTTCGCGACCGCGCCGCTGATCGCGGCTGGCTGCATCATGATGCGCAAGTGCCACCTCAACACTTGCCCGGTCGGCGTGGCGACGCAGGACCCGGTATTGCGCAAGCGCTTCACCGGCCAGCCCGAGCACGTCATCAACTACTTTTTCTTCGTCGCCGAGGAGCTGCGCGAGATCATGGCGCGGCTGGGCTTCCGCTCGCTCAGCGAGATGATCGGCCGGGTCGACAGGCTCGACATGCGCAAGGCGGTCGACCACTGGAAGGCACGCGGCGTCGATCTCTCCAAGCTGCTGCACCAGATGCCGGCCAAGCCGGGCGTGGCGATCTGGAATAGCGAGCGGCAGGACCATGGGCTCGACAAGGCGCTCGATCATAGGCTGATCGCGGCGGCACAGCCGGCGCTCGAAAAGGGCCAGCCGGTGCAAGTCGAGCTGCCGGTCGGCAACGTGAACCGTACGGTCGGCGCGATGCTGTCGGGCGAGGTGGCGAAGCGCTACGGCCATGCCGGCTTGCCCGAGGACACCATCTCGGTGCGCCTCACCGGCACCGCCGGTCAGAGCTTCGGCGCGTTCCTGGCGCACGGCGTGTCGCTCGCGCTGTCGGGCGATGCCAACGACTATGTCGGCAAGGGCCTGTCGGGTGGCCGCGTGGTCGTCCGCCAGCCCGCGAACGCGCATCGCGATCCGCTGCAGAACATCATCGTCGGCAACACCGTGCTGTACGGCGCGATCGGCGGCGAGGCCTACTTCGAGGGCGTCGCCGGCGAGCGCTTCGCCGTGCGCAACTCGGGCGCGGTGTGCGTCGTCGAGGGCACCGGCGACCATGGCTGCGAGTACATGACCGGCGGCGTTGTGGTGGTGCTGGGCGACACGGGACGCAACTTCGCGGCCGGCATGTCGGGCGGCGCCGCCTACGTCTACGACCCGCACGGACGGTTCAAGGACCTGTGCAACATGGCGATGGTCGAACTCGACAAGGTTGGCGGCCTGTCGGCCGAGGCGCTCGACGATCCGGGCCGGCCGCGCCAGCGCGCGCACGATGTCGAGGACAACGGCATGGGTGACGTGCTGCGCTTCGACGCCGAGCGGCTGCGCATTCTGGTCGAGCGGCATCATCTGCACACCGGCAGCGCGCGGGCGCGCGAGCTGCTCGATGACTGGGACCGTGCCCTGGCGTGCTTCGTCAAGGTGATGCCGAAGGACTACAAGCGCGCACTGCTGCAGGCGCGCGAACGGGCCACGGCGAAGGCTGTGGCCGCCGAATAGCTATAACGGAGCAATTGTCAGCCCGAGCGTAGCGAGGGGTCTTTGAGCCAGCAGGAAAGATCCCGCGCTGTGCTCGGGATGACAGAGGGGGAGTTGTCGAAGTCATGGGCCTGGTGAAGGGCTTCCTCGAGATCGAGCGCAAGGAACGGCCGTACGACAAGGTCGAGGCGCGCCTCAAGACCTGGAAGGAGTTCGTCCTGCCGCTGCCGCCTGCGGAGGTGAGCAAGCAGGGCGCGCGCTGCATGGATTGCGGCATCCCGTTCTGTCACAACGGTTGTCCGGTCAACAACATCATCCCCGAGTGGAACGAGCTGGTGCGCCGTGATCGCTGGCGCGATGCGCTCGAGGTGCTGCACTCGACCAACAACTTCCCCGAGTTCACCGGCCGCATCTGCCCTGCGCCATGCGAGGCGTCGTGCACGCTCAACATCGACGACAATCCGGTGACCATCAAATCGATCGAATGCTCGATCGTCGACCGTGGCTGGCAGGAGGGTTGGATCCACTCGCTGGTGCCGGCGAAGAAGACCGGCAAGCGCGTCGCGGTCGTGGGCTCGGGCCCGGCCGGCATGGCGTGCGCGCAGCAGCTTGGGCGTGCCGGTCATGCGGTGACGCTGTTCGAGAAGTCGGACCGCATCGGCGGCCTGCTGCGCTACGGCATCCCCGACTTCAAGATGGAGAAGCACCTGGTCGACCGCCGCGTGAAGCAGATGGCGGCCGAAGGTGTGGAGTTCCGCACCGGCGTCGAGGTCGGCGCGACGCTGTCGGTGAAGTCGCTGCTCGAAGGCTATGACGCCGTCGCCCTGACGGGCGGCGCTGAGGCGCCGCGCAACCTGCAGGTTCCGGGCCGCGAGCTCGACGGCATCCATTTCGCCATGGATTTCCTGGTCCAGCAGAACAAGCGCGTCGCCGGCGACGACGAGGCGCGTGCCGCTCCCAAGGGCACGCTCACTGCGAAGGGCAAGCATGTCATCGTGATCGGCGGCGGCGACACCGGCTCGGACTGCGTCGGCACCTCGAACCGCCAGGGCGCGGCCTCGGTCACCCAGCTCGAGGTGATGCCGCAGCCGCCCGAGAAAGAGAACAAAGCGCTGACCTGGCCGGACTGGCCGCTCAAGATGCGCACGTCCTCGTCACACGAAGAAGGCGTCGGCCGTGATTTCGCTGTCCTGACCAAGCGCGCTGTCGGCGCCAACGACAAGGTCGAGGCGCTGGAGTGCGTTCGGGTGGCCTGGTCGGGCGGGGCTCTGAAGGAGATGCCGGACAGCACCTTCCAGCTCAAAGCCGACCTTGTCCTGCTGGCCATGGGATTCCTGGGGCCGCGTGCTCCCGGGATGATCGAGGAAGCGGGGGTGGCGCTCGATCCTCGAAGTAATATCGCAGCGAACGTGCGAGATTATCGTACTTCCGTCGCGAGGCTTTTCGCGGCCGGCGACATGCGCCGCGGCCAGTCCCTGGTGGTCTGGGCCATCCGCGAGGGCCGTCAGTGCGCCCGGTCTATTGACGAAAGTCTGATGGGAAGCTCGACTTTGCCCCGGTAGGTCGTAGTTGTTCTTGAACCGTTCGGTCTGTGAAGGGTTTGAATGACTAAACTGTGGCGACGAAGCCACAGTGTTGACGAAACACGGCTCGTAACTGTCTGAAATCGCACAACTCTGCCGCGACTTCGCCTATAGTGCACAGCGCGGGGCGCGAGATTTTATTTTGCCCGATGATGAAGAGGGAGATCCAGAGTGATCAAGAAGATTTTGGCGACCACGGCCGTCCTCATGGCGCTTCCGGTCGTCTCGCAGGCCCAGACCCTGCAGTATCCGGGTTTCTACGTTGGCGCCATCGGCGGTGTTAACTGGATGCTGAACAATTCGTTCAATGCTTCGGCCAGCACGCCGGGCTTCGCCCTTTCGGGGCAGAGCTACGCCAGCATGAACACCGGCTGGGCCGCGGGCGGCATGGTCGGCTACGACTTCGTCGGGCCGCGCCTCGAGCTCGAGGGCATGTACCGCGACAACACCGGTTCGTTCGGTGCGCTCAACACCGACATCAACCAGGTCTCGGTGATGGCCAATGTCCTGTACGACTTCAACGCCGGTGGCGTGATCGTGCCGTACATCGGCGCGGGTGCCGGTGTCGCTTTCCTGAACTCGTCCGTGTTGGGAGCCTCCTCGTCGAACACGCAGTTCGCCTACCAGGCGATCGTCGGTGTCGGCTACAACATCGACCCGACCTTCCGTATCAACCTGGAAGGCCGCTACTACGGCACGACCAGCCCGAGCTTCAACTATAGCGGCAACCTGGGCGGCACGCCGTTCAACGTCACCGCTTCGCCGCAGAACAACAACTTCAGCTTGATGGCGAGCATCCAGGTCCGCTTCGGCGCGCCGGCTGCTGCGCCGCCGCCGCCGCCGGCTCCGGCTGCCACGCCGTCGTTCATGGTGTTCTTCGATTGGGACCGCTCGAACCTGTCGCAGCAGGCGCTGACGACGATTGGCCAGGCGGCCGCTTCGTACAAGACCAAGGGCAGCGCCCGGATCACCGCGACCGGCCACGCCGACCGCTCGGGCCCGGAGAACTACAACATGGCGCTGTCGCTGCGCCGTGCGAATGCGGTCAAGGATGCGCTGGTGCGTAACGGCGTGCCTGCGACGGCGATCTCGGTCATCGGTAAGGGCGAGACCCAGCCGCTGGTCCCGACCGCCGACGGCGTGCGCGAGCCGCAGAACCGCCGCGTCGAGATCGTGATCCAGTAGGTACGGTTTCGTACAATAAATCGGGAAGGGCGGCCTTCGGGCCGCCTTTTTCGTGGCCAAAAAGCCACACTGTTGGGCAAACGAAGGCGAACAAGCGTTTGAACGGTCACGATCGTCGCCTGGTGGTGTTATTTTCTCAGGCACGACTGCTGGTGCCCAAAACGAGGGAGTTCGACGTGATCAAGAAAGCTCTAGTTGCTGCAGCGGCTTTGATGGCGCTGCCGACGCTATCGCAAGCCCAGTCCTTGCAATATCCAGGTTTCTATGTCGGGGCCGAAGGCGGCTTGAACTGGATGTTCAGCACGGGCATCGGCACGCCCTTTGGCGCAAGCGGGACGATCTATCCGGCAACTGGCTGGACCGCCGGCGGTATGATCGGTTACGACTTCATCGGCCCGAGGGTCGAAATTGAAGGCGTGCATCGGGACAATCAGGCCACGGTGGGCGGCGGCCCCTTCAACGCGTTCGGCGCAACGAAGGGCGACACCGCGATCATGGCCAACGTGATGTACGACTTCAACGCAGGCGGCGCGATCGTTCCGTACATCGGCGCGGGCGCTGGTATCGCCTTCGTCAGGACTGCAGCGGCTAATTTGGCCACCGACAGCACACAGTTCGCCTACCAAGCGATCCTGGGTGTCGGCTACAACATCGACACGATGTTCCGCGTCAATCTCGACGCGCGCTACTACGGCACGACCAATCCGTACCTGGCGGGCACCGGTTACAGCAACAACAACATCACCGCGATGCTGAGCCTGCAAGTCAAGCTGGGCGCGCCGGCTGCTGCCCCGCCTCCGCCGCCTGCACCGATGGCCGCGGCGCCGTCGTTCATGGTCTTCTTCGACTGGGACCGCTCGAACCTGTCTCAGCAGGCGCTGAACACGATCCGCCAGGCCGCCGACCAGTTCAAGGCGACGGGTAAGGCCCGCATCACCGCGACCGGTCACACCGACAAGTCGGGCCCGGAGAACTACAACATGGCGCTGTCGCTGCGCCGTGCGAACGCGGTCAAGGACGCTCTGGTGCGCGATGGCGTGCCGGCGACGGCGATCTCGGTCGTCGGCAAGGGCGAGACCGACCTTCTCGTTCCGACGGGCGACGGTGTGCGCGAGCCGCAGAACCGCCGTGTCGAGATCGTCTATGGCGGCAGCGCCGGCTCGTAAGCCGACCTTCCCTCGCTAAAACCACAGCG
>DASXQC010000742.1:0-5392 GCA_036493235.1 Reyranella sp. | reverse complement strand
GGCGGCGACAGCCACGTCTACAGCGTGGCGGTGACGCTGGTGCCGACGGGGTAGTGCCACGGAGTCTCGCTCGTCTGCTACATTTCACGACGACAGAGAGCTGCGGCGATGCAACGGGAGGGGGGCGCGTGAATCTTCGGGGCCTGTCGGCCATTTTCGTCGCGACCATCCTGCTGGCCGCTCCGATCGCAGCCGTCCGTGCCGACGGACCGGCGCCGGCCGTGTCCGCGCTCAACGGCAAGATTTCCACCGAAGGCGGCGTGGTCGGCAGCGGCGGCGCCTCCTCGGGCGGAGGCCCCAAGTCTACTTCTTCCCATAGGAATAAAGAGTCGGTCCCATCTGCTACTCGATCACCTCGTCCGCCCGCGCGGTGAACGCGGCCGGCAGGATGAGGTCCTGGGCGTGGGCGGTCTTGAGGTTGAGGACCAGCTCGTAGGCGGTCGGCTGCTGGATCGGCAACTCGCCGGCCATGGCGCCCTTGAGGATGCGAGCAGCATAGATGCCGGCCCAGCGATAGGCCTCGGCCCAGCGTGCGCCATAGCTCGCAAGCCCGGCCGCCTCGGTGAACTCGCGCGTCGGATAGATCGCCGGCACCCGCTCGCGCGCCGCCCAGTCGATGATGCGCTGGCGCTGGGCGATCAGGAAACCGTCGATCGATACCGCGAGCGCGCCGGGCTTGCGTGCCGCGAGATCGGCCAGCGCCGCGTCGAGCTCCGGCACGGTCGAGGCCTTCGCGAAATGGACCGTGAGGCCGAGCGCAGCGGCGGCGCGCTGCGCATCGGCCTCGAGCTGGTTCACCATGGCGCTGGTCGAGTTGACCAGCAGCGCCGCCGATTGCAGGCCGGGCTGCATGTCCTTCAGGAGGTCGAGTCGCTTGCCCTCGAGCGCGTTGGCGAGAAGCATCGCGCCAGTCGCGTCGTGGCCGGGCTTCGCCAGGCTGTCGACCAGCTTCAGGCTCACCGGATCGAAGCCGATGGTGAAGACGAGCGGAATGGCCTGGTTCCCGCGCGCGCGCTCCAACGCGATCGGCACCGGCGTGCCACCGACCGCCATCAAGAGGTCGGGCTTCAGCGCCACCAGTTCCTTCGCCAGCCGATCGAGTCGCGAGAAGTCGCCGTCGGCCCAGCGGAACTCGAATTTGACGTTACGGCCTTCGACGAGGCCGTTCACCTTCAACCCGTCCTTCACCGCTTGCAGGAGATGGGCATCGGTCGCGAGTGAGCGGCCGCCGAGATAGCCGATCACCGGGACATGCTGTGCCCGTGCCGGCAAGGTTATCGCAGCCAGGCCCGACGCCATGGCGACACGCCGCTTCATCATGTCGGTCACTCCCCCGCGGGCACGATCCCGGTCGCGCGCGCCGTGGTCAAGCAGCCACAATGCCTCAAACGCGGAGCCGGAGGTCACCGAAAAGCACCGCGACCGCGCCCGCCGCACCGACCAGCGTAGTATCGTTTAAGATAAAAGCAGTGCGAGCGATGCCTTGCGCCGGGGCGCGCCACTCCAGCACAAGAAACTCGAAGAAGACCGGCGATGCTCTAGTAGCAGCTACTCGCCCAGGAACTCCTTGGTCCATTTCGTGTAGTCCGCGTCGCGCGTCACGCGCTTCATCAGCTCGGCGTCGGCCACGCCTTGCAGTTTGCCGGGCGGGGTGCCCTCTCGCAGCGCCTTCAGGGTTTCGTAGACGGCCTTCACACCGGCAGCGAACGGCTGATGGCCCTGCAGCGCGATGCGCACGCGGCGGCTCGCGAGATACTGCTTGTCGATGAGCTCGGGCGTGCCGCCGCCCAGGATGATCGGAATCTTCGTGGCAGCCGACAGCGCATCGAGCTCGGCGCGGGTCTTCACGCCGACGAAGAACAGCGCGTCGACGCCGACCTCCTCGTAGGCCCTACCGCGAGCGATCGCATCGTCGAGGCCAGAGATCTGGATGGCGCTGGTGCGGCCGGCGATCGACAGCAACGGGTCCTGCCGCCCGGCGAGCGCGGCCTTCATCTTGCCGACGCCCTCGGCGATCGAGGTGAGGCGCGGCTTGGTGGTGCCGAACGGTGTCGGCAGGTCGGTGTCCTCGATGCTCATGCCGGCGATGCCCGCGGTCTCGAGCTCCTCGACGGTGCGCTTCACGTTCAATGCATTGCCGTAGCCGTGGTCGGCATCGACCATCAACGGCAGGTTGCCGGCGCGATTGATGCGATAGGCCTGCTGCGCGAACTCACTGAGCGTGAGAACGATCAGATCGGGCGCCCCCAGCACGGTGAGCGACGCGGTCGAGCCGGCGAACATGCCGAGCTCGAAGCCCAGGTCCTCGGCGATGCGCGCGGAGATCGGATCGTAGACCGAGCCGGGATGAACACACACATTGCCATCGAGCACAGCGCGGAAGCGTTTGCGGCGGTCGGTCCAATACATCGCGGTTCCTCAGCGTTTCTGCGTTTCGATTCGGCGCGTTCCGAAGGGCAAACCGGGTGCCTTCCCGCGGCCCCCTGCCGGGGCGTAGCGTTCTTAGCACCAGCGGGGCGGAGGCGCGACGCCCGCGGCCCTAACGAACATGCGCCCTGGGGAAACGCCAATGTTCGAGGTACTCGATCGACAGTCGCGTCTGACCACAAACCAGAAAAAAATCCTGGCCGCCGCCATCATCGGTGATGCGCTGGAGTTCTTCGATTACTTTTTGATCGCCTTCGTCCTCGCCTTCCTGATCAAGCCCTGGCATCTCACCTTCGGCCAGTCGGCGATCGTGCTGATGAGTTCCGGTATCGGTGCCATCCTCGGCGCCTATGGCTGGGGCTGGATTGCCGACCGCATGGGTCGCCGGCCGGTCTTCATCGGCACGGTGCTGAACTTCTCGATTGCCACTGGCCTGCTCTACTTCACGCCAGACAACGGCTGGATCTACCTCACCATCATGCGCTTCTTCGTCGGGTTCGGCGTCGGCGGCCTTTATTGCGTCGACCTGCCGCTGGTGCAGGAATTCATGCCGACCTCCAAGCGCGGCTGGATCGGCGGTCTGGTGACCTGCATCATCCCGATCGGCGTCGGTCTGGGCTCGCTCCTGGCGGCCTTCATGCCGAGCGAGCAGTGGCGCCTGCTGTTCGCCATCGGCGTGCTACCGGCGATGGTCGTGCTGCTGGTACGCCTCTGGGTGCCGGAATCGCCGCGTTGGCTGGCCCGCCAGGGCCGCGTCGACGAGGCACGTAATTCGCTTGCCTGGGCCCTCGAGGTCGATCCCAAGACCCTGCCCATGCCGACGCCGGAGGAGGCCAGGGTGGTGAAGACCAACTGGTTCGATCTCTTCAAGTATCCGCGCAGCCTGCTGGTGTCGTGGCTCGGCAATGCCGGCGCCCAGACCGGCGTCTACGGCGTCGCGCTCTGGACACCGACGCTGTTCGTGCTGCTGCTGAGCGTGACGCCGCAGCAGGCCTCCAAGATGATGCTCCTGCTCACCGTGGTCGGCTTCCTCGGCCGCGTCTCGTTCTCATCGCTGTCGGAGCGCATCGGGCGGCGCGCCTGCGGTGGCCTGCTGGGCTTCGGTGCCGGCGTGCTGATCATCCTGGCGGGCTACAACTATGCCAGCACGATCGCGGGTGTTTCGGCCTTCTGGCTGATCCTCGCGGCGGCGATGTTCTTCGCCGACGGCGGCTTCGCGGTCGTCGGACCGTACGGCGCGGAAATCTGGCCATCGCACCTCAAGACCAGCGGCATGGGATCGGCTTACGGCTTCGGTGGCATCGGCAAGATCCTGGGCCCGGTCGGGCTGGCCCTGATCGTCGGGTCCGGCAACTACCTCAAGCCGGATGTTCCGCTGCCGCAGATTCCAATCGCTTTCACCTATCTCGGCTGCTGGTTCCTGATGGCCGGCGTGGTCTATTATTTCTTTGGCATCGAGACCCGCGGCAAGTCGAACGAGGAGATCGACCGCGAGCTTGCCGCCGGCATCGCAGACTGAGAGGGGCAAAGGCTTGGACACGCTCATCCCGACCTCCGCCGAGCTGGCGGGCGATCCTGCCGTGATCGCCCGCGCCGAAGCCGTGCGGCCTGCGGTTGCCGCGGCCGCGAAGGAGATCGAGACCAACCGACGCCTGCCCGGCCATCTGCTCGACAAGCTGCATGAGCAGCAGCTCTTTCGGCTGCTCATGCCCAGGACCAACAAGGGCATCGAGACCGACCCGATCACCTTCTTCCATGTGATCGAGACGATCGCCCGCGCCGACGCCTCGACCGCCTGGTGCCTCAGCCAGGCCGGCGGCTGCGCCATGACCGCAGCGTATCTCAGCCTGCCGGTGGCGCAGGAGATCTTCGGCGACGACCCGCGCGCCGTGCTGGCGTGGGGGCCCGGCCCGAAGGTCCAGGCCGTCGAATGCACGCTGAACGGCGTGCGGGGCTACAAGGTGACCGGCGTCTGGGCGTTCGCCTCGGGCTGCCGTCATGCGACCTGGCTCGGCGCGCACTGTCCGGTGTTCCTGGCCGACGGCACGCGCAAGACCGACGTGGGCCGGCCGGTCGAACGTACCCTGCTGGTGCGCGCCAACGAGGTGACCTGGACCGACATCTGGGACGTCGTCGGCCTGCGCGGCACGGCCTCGGACCAGTTCGCGCTCACCGATCATTTCGTGCCGCACGACCACGGCTTCACCCGCAACTTCGCCAGCCCGGCACACGAGCGGCGCGAGCCAGGGCCGCTCTACCGCATGTCGGCGATGACCTGTTACGAGGCCGGCTTCGCCGGCGTGGCGCTGGGCATCGCCCGCGGCGCGCTCGACGATTTCGTCGAGACCGCTCGGACCAAGATCCCGCGCGGGGCGAAGAGTCCGATCCGCGACAGCACCGTGGTGCAGATGGGCCTCGCCCAGGCCGACATCCGCATCCGCTCGGCGCGCGCCTGGCTGCTGCAGTCGCTGGCCGAGATATGGAAGCGCGTACAAGCCGGCGCGGAGCTGTCGGTCGAGGACCGCATCACCATCCGCGGCGCCTCGACCCACGCCATCCACTCGGCGCGTGAGGCGGTCGACTACACCTACAACGCGGCCGGCGCGACGGCGATCTTTCGCGGCCATCCACTGGAGCGCCGCTTCCGCGACATCCACACCGTGACCCAGCAACTGCAGGGCCGGCTGAACCATTTCGAAACCGTCGGTGCGTACATGATGGGCGCCGACACCGACCTCACCTGGATCTAGAGGAGAATCCCATGCCGCTCGGCATTCTGCAGCACTTCACCATCGAGCCTTCGAACCTCGAGACCACCAAGGACTTCTATTGCGACGTGCTGGGTCTCGAGAACGGCGACCGTCCGCCGCTCGGTTTCCCGGGCTACTGGCTCTATTCCGGCGGCGTGCCGACCGTGCATCTGCTGGGCGACCGCAAGCCGCGCGACGGCATCGTGGTGCGCGGC
>DASXQC010000741.1:0-5266 GCA_036493235.1 Reyranella sp. | reverse complement strand
GATGTGGTCCTTCAGCGGACCGAACCCGCGCCCCTCGTTGATTTCGATCGTCATCGCGCGGCAGACGACGTCACGCCCGGCGAGATCCTTGGCGTTGGGCGCATAGCGCTCCATGAAGCGCTCGCCGTTCGAGTTGGTGAGGTAGCCACCTTCGCCGCGCGAGCCTTCGGTGATCAGGCAGCCGGAGCCGTAGATGCCGGTGGGATGGAACTGCGTGAATTCCATGTCCTCGAGCGGCAGGCCGGCCCGCAGCGCCATCGCGTTGCCGTCGCCGGTGCAGGTGTGCGCGGCGGTACAGGAGAAATAGACCCGGCCGTAGCCGCCGGTCGCCAGCACGGTGCGGTGCGCGCGCAGGCAGTGCAGGCGGCCGTCGTCCATGTCCCAGGCGAGCAGGCCGCGGCAGGTGCCGTCCTCGTCCATCAGCAGATCGAGCGCCAGGTACTCGACGAGGAAGGTCGTGTGGTGGCTGAGGCACTGCTGGTAGAGCGTGTGCAGGATGGCGTGGCCGGTGCGGTCGGCCGCCGCGCAGGCTCGCTGCGCCATCGCCTTGCCGTACTCGAGCGTCTGGCCGCCGAACGGCCGCTGGTAGATCTTGCCGTCGGCGGTGCGCGAGAAGGGGACGCCGAAATGCTCGAGCTCGAGCACCGCAGGCACGGCTTCGCGGCACATGAACTCGATCGCGTCCTGGTCGCCCAGCCAGTCCGAGCCCTTGACCGTGTCGTACATGTGATAGCGCCAGTCGTCGCCGTCACCCATGTTGCCGAGCGCCGCCGACATGCCGCCCTGGGCCGCCACGGTATGGCTGCGCGTCGGGAACACCTTGGTGACGCAGGCGACCTTGAGGCCCGACGAGGCCATGCCCAGCGCGGCACGCAGGCCCGCGCCGCCGGCGCCCAGGATCACGACGTCATAGTCGTGCTCGATGATCTCATAGGCCTGGGGCATCGTCGGTATCGGTCGCGCTCACCGCTTCTGGTACGGGTGGAAGATGTAGTCCTTCGCCTTGACGATGGTGTGGCACTGGGTGCCGCAGTTGATCACGCCGCCGGGATTCGGCTTGTAGGCGTCGGAGGCGGCATCGTAGTCGAACTGGGCATATCCCCATCCGGCGATATCGGCAAACCGCTTGCTGTCCTTCTCGATGAGGAAGAGGTCCTTGAGGTGGTCAGGGACGCTCACGTCGAAGGGCGCCTCGGTGCTCTTCTTCGGCACCCACTGGATCTTCGCGATTTTCGAGCCGTCGGGGAATGGCTTGCCGTTGCCGGGAACGCCGGACTTGAAGGCCTCGATCATCACCGGGTTGGCGACGATCACCTTGATCACCTCGTCGGTCTTGGCGACCGAGACGACCTCCCAGCCCTCATAGCCTCTGAACTCGGACAGGGAGAGACCGTTTGGCACCTGCACCGCGTACTTGTCCGGCTTTGGCTGGGCCGAGATCACCCCGGCCCCCAGCACGGCGAGGGCTGCGGCAGCAGCCGCCGTCAACGAGATAGACTTCGCGGTCATGGCATCTCCCTCACTGAAAACAGTAACTACCCTTCAGCAACGTCGACGATGGCTTGAGCAAAGGCGTGTGGCGCCTCCTGGGGCAGGTTGTGACCGATGCCGCCGATGATCAGCCGATGGGTGTACCGACCGGTGAACTTGGCGGCATAGGCTTCGGGCGGCGGATGCGGTGCGCCGTTGGCATCGCCTTCGAGCGTGATGGTGGGCGCCGAGATGGTCGGGGCGGCGGCGAGGCGCTTTTCGATGTCGTCGTATTTCGCTTCGCCCTCGGCGAGGCCGAGCCGCCAACGGTAGTTGTGGATCACGATGTCGACGTGGTCGGGATTGTCGAAGGCGGCCGCGCTGCGCTCGAACGTGGCGTCGTCGAAGCGCCACTTCGGCGAGGCGAGCTGCCAGATGAGCTTGTTGAAGGCGCGCCGGTTCTTCTCGTAGCCCAGCCGGCCACGGTCGGTCGCGAAGTAGAACTGGTACCACCACTGCAGCTCGGCCTGCGGCGGCAGCGGTGCCTTGCCGGCGGCTTGGCTGCCGATCAGGTAGCCCGAAACCGACACCAGGGCCTTGGTGCGCTCGGGCCACAGGGCGGCGACGATGTCGGCGGTGCGGGCACCCCAGTCGAAGCCGGCGAAGATTGCCTTGTCGATCTTGAGCGCATCCATCAGCGCGATCGCATCGGAGGCGAGCGCCGCGGGCTGGCCGTTGCGCATCGTCTCCTTGGACAGGAAGCGCGTCGGCCCGTAGCCGCGCAGGTACGGCACGATCACGCGATAGCCGGCGGCGGCGAGCAGCGGCATGACGTCGGCGAAGCTGTAGATATCGTAGGGCCAGCCGTGCAGCAGAATGACCGGCGGCCCGCTCGCCGGGCCTGCCTCGGCGTAGGCGACGTTGAGCAGCCCGGCATCGATCTGCTTCAGCGGCGCGAACGAGATGTTGGTGCCGGGCTTGATGTCGGGCAGGGGAGCGGCCCACGCCGCGCCGTTCCTGCCGATGAGCGGGAGCGCAGCGATTGCAAGCGCCGCGGCGCCAAGGGAACGGCGGCTGAAAGCTCGACTCATGGCGGGCCTCTTGAGTTTCGTGTGGAGTATAGTCCAGGACCACCTGCTCCGAGGCCTTCATGTTCGATCAAGATCGTTTCATCGCCGACTGCCGCGCCGCGCTCGCCGGCGCCGAGAGTGTGCGCAATGTCCGCGAGGTCGTGGCGCGTGCTGTCGCCGATCCCGCGGCCGTGGTGGCTGCCTTGGGCGAGCCGAAGACGGGCGGCATCGTGCCGATCCACCGCTCGCCCGAGATCACCATCATCAACGTGCTGTGGCCGTCGAACATGGTGATCATGCCGCACAACCATAACACCTGGGCAGCGATCGGTGTTTATACCGGGCGCGAGGACAACATCCTCTGGCGCCGTCTGCCGGCCGACTCGACGCGCGGCATCGAGGCCGCGGGCGCCAAGTCGCTGTGTACCGGTGATGCGCTGAGCTTCGGTCCGGACGTGATCCATTCGGTCGTGGCGCCCAGCGCCAAGACCACCGGTGCGATCCATGTCTATGGCGGCGACTTCTTCGCCATCGATCGCAGCGAATGGGATCCCGACACCTTGCAGGAAGGTCCCTACGATACCGAGAAGGCCCGCCGCATGTTTGCACGGTAGACGGCATGGGTAAGACGATCGATTTCTACTGGGACCTCGGCAGCACCAACAGCTACTTCGCGCTCCATCTCATCAAGCCGGTCGCCGCGCGGCACGGCGCGACGGTCGCGCCGCATCCGTTCAACCTCGGCTACGTGTTTCGTCATCACAACTACGTCCTGATGGACGAGCCCAAGGCCAAGATCGCCAACCGCATCGTTGATCTCCACCGCTGGGCCCGGCGCTACAAGCTGCCGTTCCGGATGCCGACCAAGTTCCCGATCAAGACCGCTCCGGCCTTGCGCGGCGCGCTCGCCATGCGCCGCTTCGGCAAGGAGTGGGACTACCTCGAGGCGATCTTCGCCGCCTACTGGGAGCACGACGACGCCTCGGTCGCCGAGCTCGGCGGGTTGCGGCCCGTCGCCAAGGCCTTGGGCGTCGACCCCGACCGCTTCCTCGCGCTGACCGAGAGCGAAGAAGTCCGTCAGGAGCTGATCGACGAAACGCAGGCGGCCCTCGCCCGCGGCGTGTTCGGCGCACCGACCTTCGTCGTCGGCAACCAGATCTTCTGGGGCAAGGACCGCATGGACTTCATCGACGAGGAGCTGGCGCGGTCTTGAGTCTTGCCGGAGCGCGGGCGTCTCGCCCGCGCTCCGGCAAGAAGGCTATTTCCTCACCAGCGGCTTGTACTTGATCCTGTGCGGCTGGTCGGCGTCGGTCCCCATGCGGCGGTGCTTGTCGGCCTCGTAGTCCTGGTAGTTGCCCTCGAACCATTCGACGTGGCTGTCGCCCTCGAAGGCCAGCATGTGGGTGGCGATGCGGTCGAGGAACCAGCGATCGTGGGAGATGATGACGGCGCAGCCGGCGAAGTCGGCCAGGCCCTCTTCCAGGGCCCGCAAGGTGTCGACGTCGAGGTCATTGGTCGGCTCGTCGAGCAGCAGCACGTTGGCGCCGCTCTTCAGCATCTTGGCGAGGTTGACGCGGTTGCGCTCGCCGCCCGAGAGCTGGCCGACCTTCTTCTGCTGGTCGGCGCCCTTGAAGTTGAACGACCCGCAATAGGCACGGCTGGAGATCTCGCGGCTGCCGAGCTTGATGATGTCGAGGCCGCCCGAGAGCTCCTCCCACACCGTCTTGTTGGGATCGAGCGTCTCGCGGCTCTGGTCGACATAGCCGAGCTTGACCGTCGGGCCGACCGAGAAGGAGCCGGAGTCGGGCTTGTCGAGGCCGGTGATCATCTTGAACAGCGTCGTCTTGCCGGCGCCGTTGGGGCCGATCACGCCGACGATGCCGCCCGGCGGCAGGTTGAAGGAGAGGTCGTCGATCAGCAGTCGGTCGCCGAAGCCCTTCGAGATGCCCTCGGCGCGGATCACATGGTCGCCGAGCCGGGGGCCTGCGGGGATCACAATTTGCTGCATGTCGAGGGTCTGATTCTGCTCCTCCTCGACCATCTGGTTGTAGGCCGCGATGCGCGCCTTGCTCTTGGAGCGGCGGGCCGAGGGGCTGGTGCCCATCCATTCGAGCTCACGCTGCATGGTGCGGCGGCGGGCGTCGGCGGTCTTCTCCTCGAGCTCGAGGCGCTTGTCCTTCTGCTTCAGCCAGGACGAGTAGTTGCCCTCCCACGGGATGCCGGCGCCGCGATCGAGCTCGAGGATCCAGCCCGCGACATTGTCGAGGAAGTAGCGATCGTGGGTGACCGCCACGACGGTGCCGGGGAACTCGGCGAGATGGCGCTCCAGCCACGCCACCGATTCGGCATCGAGATGGTTGGTCGGCTCGTCGAGCAGCAGCATGTCGGGCTTGCTGAGCAGCAGGCGGCATAGCGCGACGCGGCGCTTCTCGCCACCGGACAGCTTCTCGACACCGGCCTCGGCTGGCGGGCAGCGCAACGCGTCCATCGCGATCTCGACCTGGCGCGTCAGGTCCCAGCCGTTGCCGGCGTCGATCTTCTCCTGCAGCTCGGCCTGCTCGGCGATCAGCTTGTCCATGTCGGCATCGGGATCGGAGAAGGCGTTCGACACCTCCTCGAAGCGGGTCAGCATGGTCGCCATCTCGCCGGCGCCCTCCATGACGTTGCCCAGCACGTCCTTCTGCTCGTTGAGCTGCGGCTCCTGCTTGAGGAAGCCGACGTTCACG
>DASXQC010000740.1:0-3051 GCA_036493235.1 Reyranella sp. | reverse complement strand
TCAAGCACTCCGCACGGAGCTTGCCGTTGAAGGATTCAATGAAGCTGTTGTCCGTTGGTTTGCCAGGTCGTGAGAAGTCGAGAATGACATCGCGCTGATATGCCCAGAGGTCGAGATCGCGCGAGATGAACTCCGAACCCTGGTCGACGCGGATGGCCTTTGGGTAACCGACGAGCTTGCAGACCTGTTCCAGGGTCTGCACGACATCTTCTCCACGGTAGCTGAACCGCGCATCGATGGCCGGGGAGAACCGGGAGTAAGTGTCGACGATCGTCAGGACACGGATCTTGCGGCCCGTTGCAAGTTGGTGCGGATTCCGACGAAGTCGCCCGGGCATTCCGAGATGATGTCGCCCGGTTTTCCGACATGATGTCGCCCGGGGTTCGGTGCCTCGCTGGCGGATAATTTTTGGCATTACATTGTGGGGTGCGTCAATCCTTGGATGCTTTGTTGGCGCGTGGGCGTCGCAGACTATTGCCCGTGAGATCGAGGCGGTGGGCGTTGTGGACGACGCGATCGAGGATGGCGTCGGCATAGGTGGGATCGCCGATGAGGTCGTGCCATTTGTCGACGGGGATTTGGCTGGTGATGATGGTCGCTCGTCGGCCGTAGCGTTCTTCGAGGATTTCGAGGAGGTCGTGGCGTGCGGCGGCATCGAGAGGTTCCAGACCCCAATCGTCGAGGATGAGCAGCTGCACACCGCCGAGTGCTCGCAGGAGGCGGACGTAACGACCGTCACCACGGGCGAGCGCGAGGTCGGCGAAGAGTTTGGGAATGCGCTGGTAAAGGACGGAACGGTTGTCGCGACAGGCTTTGTGCCCCAGCGCTGACGCAAGCCAACTTTTGCCGACCCCGGTTGGGCCGCACAGGATCAGGTTCTCATGGGCGTCGATCCAGCTGCCTTCGGCGAGTTTTTGGAACAGCGCACGATCGAGCCCGCGTGCGGCACGGTAATCGATATCCTCGACGGCGGCTTGATGGCGCAGCCTGGCATAGCGCAGGCGCGCCAGGAGGCGCTTGTCACGCCGATGGCTGAGCTCGCGATCGAGCAGCAGGCCAAGCCATTCGGGATGGGTGAGCGTCGTGGCTTCACCGGATGCTTCGATCTCGCCGAAGGCTTTGGCCATGCCGTTAAGACCGAGTTGCTGCAGCAAATCGAGAGTTGGATGGGTGAGCAAGATGGTCTCTCCTAATTGTAGTAGCGCGAGCCGCGGATGTTGGGATGAAGGATCGGCATGCCGTCCGCTGGGCGCTGGTTGGCGGCGTGACGATCGAGTTTGTGGTCGAGAATGGAGCGGACCGATCCGTAGGTGAGCGCGCCGATCTCGATGGCGCGGCTTGCGGCGGCTTCCAGCCGTCCGACACCGAACGGCCGGGCCAGACGCAGAATCCCGAGACAGGACCGGAAGCCCTGCTCGGGATGAGGCCGGTGCTCCAGGATGAGGTCGCAGAGCGCCGCGGTCGCCGGCCCGATGAGGGCGGCGTCCCTGCGGATGCGGCCGATGGTCCAGTCGGCGTAACGCCGATGGCTGGACGGCATGTGATCGGAGACGGTCGTGTGCTTATGGTTGCCGCTCGATCGCACGTGCACGGCGATGCGCTCGCCTTTGGCGAAGACCTCGACAGTGCGGCCAGTGAGGCGCACCTCAACCTCGGCGCGGGCGAAGCGGTAGGGAACGCTGTAGAAGTGGCCTTCGACATCGACATGGTAGTCGATGCCGACCCGGCGCACGCGCCACTCGGCGAAGACGTAGGGCTCGACAGGCAAGGGCTTGAGCGCCGGCCGATCGAGTTCTTCGAGCAGCTGCCGGCGCGTCAAGCCAAGCCGGCGGATTGGCCGCTCCTCATTGAGCCGCCCCAGCATCTCGCCGATCGCTGCGTTGAGCTCGGCGAGACTGTAGAACCGTCGATCACGCAGCCGACCGATGAGCCAGCGTTCGACGATCAGCACGCAGGCTTCGACCTTGGCCTTGTCGCGCGGCCGACGGGGCCGGGTCGGCAGCACGGCGGTGCCGTAATGCGCCGCCATCTCCGCATAGGTGCGGTTGACCTGCGGCTCGTACAGGCAGGCCTTGATGACGGCGACCTTGGCGTTGTCGGGAACGACGAGACGCGGCACGCCGCCGATGGTCGTAAAGGCGCGCGTGTGAGCACCGATCCAATCGCCAAGCCCCTGGGTCCAGGTCGCCTCCACGTAGGTGAAGTTCGACGCCCCCATGACGGCGACGAAGATCTGCGCCTGGCGCACCTCGCCGGTCAGCCGGTCGACAATCACCGGCACGGTGTCGCCGGCATAATCGACGAACAGCTTGTCGCCACCCACATGGGTCTGGCGCATCGTGACCGACAGCTTGCCCTCCCAGCTTCGATACAGCTCGCAGAAGCGGGAGTAGCGATAGCCGTCCGGGTTGCGCTCGATGTACTCGTCCCACAGGATCGACAGCGTGACGTGCTTGCGCTTCAACTCCCGATGGATGATCGCCCAGTCGGGCTCGACCTGACGGCGGTGACCCTGCTTCGTGCCGGCATCGGCGAACAGCTTGGCCTCGAGCGCGGCATCGGTCATCGCCTCGGGCAGTGGCCAGTTCAGGCCGGCAGCCTGGAACCGCCTGATCGTCTCCCTCACCGTCGACGGCGCCACCCCAATCTGACGGGCGATCTCACGGGTCGGTAGGCCGCCAACAAACTTTAACCGCACCACCTCGCGCACTTGGCGCATGCTCGTTCTCTCTGCTGGCATTCGGTCCCTCCTCTGGAACAGCCAGAGGAGCGGGCCTTGAGTCGGCCAGCAGAGGCACCCGTCACCCCGGGCAACATCATCCCGGAATGGTGGGCGACATCATCTCGGAACGGTGGGCGGAATAATCTCGGAATCGGTGGGCGGCATCATTCCGGAATAACGGGCGGCTTGCTCCGGAATCGGCACGCGCAGGTCCGCCACCAACATTATCAGCCGTTCTGTCGGCAGCGAATGCCGGCGCGCTCAGGTGTCTGAAACACGGTAGGCGCTCATACAAGATTGACCCGCTCCGGCCTCATTTTTTTTCGGCT
>DASXQC010000739.1:0-1940 GCA_036493235.1 Reyranella sp. | reverse complement strand
GCTGCGCCTCGGCGGATTCCTTGGGCAGCACCACGGTCGGCTTGCGCTTCAGGTTCTGCAGCGCCGTGCCCTTGATGTTGACGTTCTGGCCCTTGGCGTCGAACTCGATCGGGCCGCCGACCATCACATGGTCGTCGATCTTGGTCTTGCGCAGCGCGTCCATCAGCGCGTCGGGCTTGGTCGACTTGGCGGCGAGCCAGGCCTGGGCTGCGATCAGCAACGCTTCGAAGGTGAAGCCCGCGTCGATGTCGATCTGCACGCCGGGGAACTTGGCGGTGTGATGCTTCTCCAGCACCTTGGTCATGTTCGACTTTGGGTTGAGCCACGGCTGGATCGACAGCGTGTACTCGCTGTACTTGCCCATGCTCTTGATGAAGTCCTGCTCGTACATGCCGGGCGTGCCGGGATTGATGCTCATCGGCTCCCAGCGCTGCTTCACCATCTCCTGGATGATCAGCTTGGCATCGTTTAGCCGGCAGATCGGCATCAGCATCTCGGCCTTGCTGGCCTTGGCCTTGGCGACCTCGACCGACAGGTCCTTGGCTGCAGCGTCATAGGTGATGACGTCGAGGATCTCGTAGGGCATGCCGGCCTTGGGGAACATCGCCTTGATGCCGCCCAGCATGGCGCTGCCGAAGGTGTCGTTGATGCTGAGCAGCACTGCCGTCTTCGGGGTGACGCCGGAGACCTGGAAGATCTCCTTCTGCAGGTCGAAGGCGCTCTTCAGCAGCATCGGCGCGGTCGGGAAGTTGCGGACGATGAACTTGTAGCCCGACTCGGTGATTGGCGGTGCGGCGGCGATGTTCACCACCAGCGGGACGCCCTTCTGCTCGGCGACCTGGGCGATGGCGATGGTCTGGCCGGAGTCGAAGGCGCCGACCAGCACGTGGCAGCCGGCTTCGACCGCCTTCTCGGCCTGGGTGCGCGCGAGGTCGGGCTTGGTCTCGGTGTCGAAGGTCTGGATGTCGAGTTTCACCGGCACCTTGATGTCGGCGAACACGTCGTTGGCGATGTCGGCGCCGTGCTTGCACATCTGGCCGATCAGCGCCTGCGCGCCCGACATCGGCAGGATCAGGCCGACCTTGAGGCTGGCCGGCGCCGACTGGGCCGAAGCGAAGCGCAGTGGCATCGGCGCACCGAGCATGGCCAAGCCGGCGGCAGCGCGGCCCAGGCCGCGCCGGGTAAAGTTCTTGTTGTTCACGCAACCCTCCCTGGATTAGCTGGCCGGACTATAGAGAGCGCCGTGATGGCGTGCTAGGTCGGCGCATATGACCGAACTCGCCGATCTCAATCGCATGGACCCTGCCGCTTTCGAGGCGGCAGTCGGCGACGTGTTCGAGCTGGCGCCGTGGGTCGCGAAGGCCGCCCAGGCGCGCGGTCCGTTCGCGACGGTGAGCGACCTGCATGCGGCGATGATGGGGGCGGTGCAGGCGGCGCCGCGCGAGCAGCAGCTCGCCTTCGTGCGCAACCATCCCGACCTTGCCGGCAAGGCGGCGCGCGCGGGCGACGTCACCGACGATTCGAAGCGCGAGCAGGCGAGCGCCGGCCTCGACACCCTGTCCGACGAGGAGTTCGAGCGCTTCCATCGCCTGAACGACGCCTACAAGGCGAAGTTCAGTTTCCCGTTCATGATCTGCGTGCGCCGTCATACGCGTGATTCGATCCTGTCGGAGTTCGAACGCCGCGTGGAGCGCGACGAGGCGACCGAGTTCGCCCAGGCGATGCAGGAAGTCTTCTACATCACCCGCCTGCGGATCGTGGCGAAGGTGACGGGTGAGGGCGCGCCGCAGGTGAACGGCCGCCTCAGCACGCACGTGCTCGACACGCACTCGGGCCGTCCGGCAGTCGGCCTTGCCATCGCGCTTTACGAGTTGACGGGGGAACGCTATCACCGATTGACTACAGCGATCACCAACGCCGACGGCAGGACCGACCAGCCG
>DASXQC010000738.1:0-3959 GCA_036493235.1 Reyranella sp. | reverse complement strand
GTCTGGCTCTCCGAGATCATGCTGCAGCAGACCACGGTGGCCACGGTTGGCGACTACTTTCACCGCTTTGTGAAGCGCTGGCCGACCGTCGTGGCGCTGGCCGCCGCGCCGATCGACGACGTGCTCTCGGCTTGGGCGGGCTTGGGCTACTACGCCCGCGCCCGCAACCTGCATGCCTGCGCCCAGGCGGTGCTGGCGCAGCACGCGGGCAAATTCCCCGAGGACGAAGCCACGCTGCTCGCACTGCCCGGCATCGGCCGCTACACGGCGGCCGCAATCTGCGCCATCGCCTTCGACCGGCCGGCCTCGGCGGTCGACGGCAATGTCGAGCGGGTGATCGCCCGCCTCTATGCGATCGAGACTCCGCTGCCCGACGCCAAGATCGAGATCGCGGCGCGCGCCGCCGAGCTGGTGCCGAACGAACGCCCCGGCGACTACGCCCAAGCGATGATGGATCTCGGCGCCACGGTCTGCGTGCCCAAAAGCCCGCGCTGCGTGATCTGCCCGCTGATGCAGGGCTGCAAGGGACGCGCCCAGGGTCTGGCCGAGGAGCTGCCGCGACGGTTGCCCAAGGCCGACAAGCCGACGCGCCGCGGGTTGGCCTTCGTACTGATGCGCAAGGACGGCGCGGTGCTGCTGCGCAAGCGCCCGCCCAAGGGCCTACTGGGCGGCATGGACGAGGTGCCGTCGAGCGCTTGGCGCGAGGGCAAGCTATCGCTCGCCGAGGCGCTCAAGGAGGCGCCGGTGCCGGCCAACTGGAAGGTGCTGGAGGGCGGCGTGCGCCACACCTTCACGCACTTCCATCTCGAGATCGCGGTCGCCCGCGCCATCGCCACCACCGCCGGCCTCGCCAAGCTCGCCCCCGGCGCTGCCTGGGTGACGGTCGACAAGATGACCGAGCGGGCGCTGCCGACTGTCATGCGCAAGATCATTGCGCACGCATCCCAGGCCTGATCGTCCCGCGTCCCAGCTGGTTGGGACGGTTCCGATGCCCATTCCGTAAGGGCTTTAGTCGATTCATCCCAGATCCTGCGCCACATGGGTGTTGGGACGATTGTCGAATTTGCGGGACGTGGGATGATTTACCCACAGGGCTTGACGAACACATAGCCAGATGGTTATTGATCAAATCAATAGCCAATTGGTTATCAATGACCACGACCCACGATCTCCTCTTCAGAACCCTCGCCGATCCGACGCGCCGGGCCCTCTTCGAGCGGCTCTGTCGCGACGGTGAGCAGACGGTCGCAAGCCTGACCGCCCAGGCCGGCATCTCCCAGCCGGCCGTCTCCAAGCACCTCGGGCTGCTGAAGCAGGCCGGGCTGGTGCGCGACCGCCCGCAAGGTCGCCAGACCCACTACAGCGCGCAACTCGGCGCGCTGGCGCCGCTGATCGACTGGACGAGCCAGATGACCGGCTTCTGGCAAAGCAAGTTCGACGATCTCGAAGATCTCCTCAGAAGGATGGACCAATGACCACTGCCCCCATGGCGACTGCCCCGACCGAAACCCTTTCCGTCGTCGTCGAGCGCGAGATCCCGTTTGCGCCGGAGAAGATCTGGCGCGCGCTCACCCAGCCGCACCTGATCGAAGCCTGGCTGATGAAGAACGACTTCAAGCCGGCCGTCGACCATCGCTTCCAGTTGCGCGGCGACTGGGGCGCGGTCGATTGCCGGGTACTGGTCGTCGAGCCGAACAAGTCGCTGTCCTACACGTGGGACGCGATGGGCCTGGAGAGCGTGGTCACCTGGACCCTCACGCCGACCGGCACGGGTACGATGCTCCGCATGGAGCAGGCCGGCTTCAAGCCGGACCAGCAGCAGGCCTATCACGGCGCGAAGTTCGGTTGGCAGAAGTTCTTCGCCAGCCTCGAGCAGGTTATCGCGAAGGAGTGATCTTCCGCTTGGGGGCGCGCCACTGGAGTGGCGCGCCCCCAGCACAAGACAAGAGTTACAGGCAGATGGCCGTCGGACAGCTCGTCGGCCGCACGATCTCGATGTCCGGGTTGAGACGCTCGGGACTGCCCGGCACCAACTGTCCCGGATTGAACTTCCGGTTCACCTTGTAGTCCCAACGGTCGAAATCCATCTGCAGCGGCACGAGCTCGCCGCCGGTCAGGGTGAACGTCGCCGGCACGATCGTGGCGGCGAGCGGCCTTCCGCCGAGCTCTTCCCACTGGATCGTGTACGGGCCCGGCCGGACCTCGAGGATCATGGCCTCGTTGGGATTGACGCCGCCGATGATCACGCCGTTGATCTTGATGCGCACGGCCCAGGCGCGAGCCACGTATCCGGTGTCGTTGTACTTGCCGCCGTTGAACAGGAGCAGCCGGGCGCGGTCTGCCGGTGGCTTCTCGAGATTGACCGCCGCGCGGGTAAGCGTCGCGTCGGCCGGGGTCGGCTCGACCGAGGTCGGGTGAGCGCAGCCGCCGATGAAAGCCAGCAGCAGGACAACGGCCGGCAAGCAGACGAACGTTCGCAGGCTCATCTCACTTGCACAGCGTTGGAGGGCAGCTGGACGGGCGCACGATCATGAACTCGTCCTTCAACGCGACCCGACTGTTCGCCGGGTCCTTGGGCGGGTTGTTGAGGTTGCGTGGATCGCGGCTGATTTTCTGGACCTCGTAGCGCTGGTCCACGAACAGGCCGGAGTCGTACCAGGTGCTGAGCGGCAGCACCGCACCGCCATTCAGGTTGTGCACGGACGGCCTCGCCCTCTTGAGGCCGTCAGGGCCTGATTTGAACTCGGTCCATCGGAACGTGTAGGCGCCGGGCGCAAGCTCGAACACCATCGCCTCGCGCGGATTGAGCGTCCCGATCTTCGTGTCGTTCACATAGATGTCGCCGGGCTGGTCGTGCAGGGCGATGTAGGAAGATCCCAAGCCCGTTGAGCGCATCGTCTGGCCGCTGACGATGATGACCTTGGCGCGGTCCGGCGGCGGCGGTTCGAAGTATCGCGCGCCGCGGCTCGAAGCGGCATCGGCGGCGACCGGCTGGACGCTCTTTCCCGGCGGCCCGCAGGCCGACAGCGCGAGCAGCGCCGCCACCGCGAGCGCGACTCTCACGCGCGCTACATCCTTCACACCAAGTCTCCCCTAGCACCATCAGTCGTGATGCAATCAGGAATCCGTAGCGGACGCGCGCGCCGCCCTCAAGGGTGAAGTGCAAAAAGTTGGGCGGCTAAAGCCCCGCCCGCACCTGCTGGCGGAGATGGTCGATCGGCCGGCGGGCGCCTTCGACCTCGATGTGCCAGAAGGTCCAGCCGTTGCAGGCCGGTGCACCCTGAACCGCGGCGCCGACCTGGTGGATCGAGCCGCGATGCTCACCGAGCGCATTCGATGACGAGAGCGTGCCGTCGGCGCGCACGCGGGCGAGATGGCGGCCGGTCGGGTCGCTCAGCACCGCGCCCGGCTGCAGCAGGCCCGACTCGATCAGCACGCCGAACGGGATGCGCGGCTCGCTGCGCTTGCTGGGCTTGGGCGTAACATCCTCGGCGGCGAGCGGCGACACCTCGGCGATGCGCTTGCGGGCGATCGCGGCGTAGGTCGGATCGCGCTCGAGGCCAATGAAATGGCGGCCGAGGCGCCGCGCGACAGCGCCGGTCGTGCCAGTGCCGAAGAAGGGATCGAGCACGACGTCGCCCGGATTGGACGCGGCCATCAGGCAGCGGAACAGCAATGACTCCGGCTTCTGAGTCGGATGGGCCTTCTTCCCGTCCTCGCCCTTCAGGCGCTCGCCGCCGGTGCAGAGCGGCAGGAGCCAGTCGGAGCGCATCTGGAGGCCCTCGTTCAGCTCCTTGAGCGAGTCGTAGTTGAAGGTATAGCGCTTGGCCTTGCGGTCGCGCGCCGCCCAGATCAGCGTCTCGTGCGCGTTGGTGAAGCGCTTGCCCTTGAAGTTCGGCATCGGGTTGGACTTGCGCCAGACGATGTCGTTCAGCAGCCAGTAGCCCTCGTCCTGCAGC
>DASXQC010000737.1:0-2964 GCA_036493235.1 Reyranella sp. | reverse complement strand
GCCGCTGGCGAGAAGTACGCCACGTACCACACCTTCGCCGTCGAGGGCCCTGTTGCCAAGTAGACCCAATCGTCTGGGCCTGCTTAGCCCGCGCCGACGGCGCGGGCTATCTGGAAGGTGGCGAAGGCCGCCGCGTAGGCGAGCGCCAGCATGTAGAAGAAGGTCACGGCCATCCAGCGCCAGCCGCCGGTCTCGCGGCGGATGACCGCGAGCGTCGAGGCGCATTGCGGCGCGAACACATACCAGGCGAGCAGCGCCAGCGCCGTTGCGAGCGACCACTGCCCGGCCAGCGCCTTGCCGATCTTCTCCTCGGAGTCCTCGCCCGAGCCGACGGCATAGATCGTGCCCAGCGCGCCGACCGCGACCTCGCGCGCCGCCATGCCGGGGATCAGCGCGACGTTGATCTGCCAGTTGAAGCCCAGCGGCATGGTCGCCGGCTCGATGGCGTGACCGATCTTGGCCGCGAGGCTGTAGTTGATCGCAGGCCCGGTCGCGCCCTCCGGCGGCTGCGGGAAGGAGGCGAGCACCCAGATCAGGATCATCATCGACAGGATGGTCGTGCCGGCCCGCTTGAGGAACGCCAGCGCCCGGTTGCCGACGCCGATCGCCAGGCTGCGCAGTTGGGGGATCTTGTAGTCCGGCAGTTCGAGCATGAACGGCTCGCCCGCCGAGGTGCGCCAGAAGAAGCGCTTGGCGACGAAGGAGACGGCGAGCGCGCCGGTAATGCCGGCGGCGTAGAGGCCGAACATCACGAAGCCCTGCAGGCCGACGAAGCCCCAGATCTTCCTGTCGGGAATGAAGGCGGAGATGATCAGCGTGTAGACCGGGATGCGCGCCGAGCACGTCATCAGCGGCGCCACCAGGATGGTGGTCAGCCGGTCGCGCCGGTCGTCGATCACGCGCGTCGCCATGATGCCGGGGATGGCGCAGGCGAACGACGAGAGCAGCGGGATGAAGGCGCGGCCGTGCAGGCCCGCGCCACCCATGATGCGGTCCATCAGGAACGCCGCGCGGGCCATGTAGCCCAGGTCCTCGAGCAGCAGGATGAACAGGAACAGGATGACGATCTGCGGCAGGAAGACGATGACGCTGCCGACGCCGGAGATCAGCCCGTCCTTGAGGAAGCTGCGGATGATCTCGGGCAGCGGCAGGGCCGCGACCTGCACGCCGAGCCAGGTGAAGCCGCTCGAGATCAGGTCCATCACCGGCTGGGCCCAGGCGAACACCGCCTGGAACATCACGAACAGGATGGCGAGCAGGATGACCAACCCGGCGACCGGATGGAGCAGCACCTTGTCGGCCTTGGCCGTGCCCGGATCGAGCTGGCCGGCGTTGCGGATCGCCACACGCAGAACGCGGTCAGCCTCGTGCTGGGCGTTGCGCAGCGCCGCGGCATCGGGCGCACGCCAGTCGGCGGTGCCGGCCGGCTGAAGCCGGGAGAGTTGCTCGTCGAGCGCCTGCATCAGCCGGTCGATACCGCCGCGGCGCACCGCGACCGAGGCCACGACCGGGATGCCGAGCTCGCGCGAGAGGACGTCGAGGTCGATGTCGATGCCGCGCTTCTTGGCGATGTCCATCATGTTGAGAGACATCAGCACGGGCCGGCCGACCTGCTTCAGCTCGAGCGCGAGTCGCAGCGCCAAGCGAAGGTTGGAGGCGTCGGCGATGCAGACGATCAGGTCCGGCGCGCGCTCGGTCGCGAGCTTGCCCAGCACGGCGTCGCGGGTGATCTCCTCGTCGGGCGAGCGGGCGCGCAGTGAATAGGTGCCGGGCAGGTCGACGATGTCGAGCGAGCGGCCGGCCGGCGTGACCACGCGGCCGGTCTTCTTCTCGACCGTGACGCCGGGATAGTTCGCGACCTTCTGGCGGCTGCCGGTCAGCGCGTTGAACAGCGCGGTCTTGCCGCAATTCGGGTTACCGACCAGCGCGACGACGGGAGCGAGGTCGACGGCGACGTTCATGACTTCAGGTCTTGCTGTGAAACCACCACTGCCATGGCCTCGCGGCGGCGCAGCGCGATGGTCGTGGCGGCCACGCGCACGGCAATCGGATCGCCGCCGAACAGGCCCTGGTGCAGCAGCTCGACCGTGGCGCCCTCGACGAAACCCAGCTCGAGCAGCCGGCGCTCCAACTCGGGCGCCGGCAGGCCGGCCGCCGGGGCGCGCGTCATATCGAGTGCAGTGATCCGGCCGCGGAAGCCCACGCGGGCGTCGCCCAGTGCTATGGTGGTCTTCGTCGGGGTGGAAACGGTGGTCATTTGCGAGTGCTTCCTACTAGCACCCGCCTAAGGGCCCCGCCAGCAGGGGGAACGCATATGGCATCTGTCGTTTTGGCGCATGGCGCGTGGTCGGCCGCATGGGGCTGGAAGAAGATGCGGCCGCTATTCCAGGCGGCGGGACATGAGTTCTTTTCGCCGACTTACACCGGCCTGGGCGAACGGGCGCATCTGGCGCGGCCGGACATCGACCTGTCGACGCACATCAGCGACGTCCTGTCGGTGCTGGAGATCGAGGATCTGCACGACGTCACCCTGATCGGCCATTCCTATGGCGGCATGGTGGCGACCGGCGTGGCCGACCAGGCAGCCAGCCGGCTCGCCCGGGTGATCTACCTCGATGCCTTCGCGCCGAAGAACGGCCAGAGCCTGTTCGACCTGGTCGGCCCGAAGACCGAAGCGGCGATGCGCGGCGGCGCCGACAAGCACGGCGACGGCTGGAAGATCCCGCCGATCAACCCGCCGGCCGATACCTCTCCCGAGGACCTTGCCTGGACCACCCCGCGCCGCCGCCCGCAGCCGATCAAGACCTTCGAGCAGAAGCTCCAGCTCGCGAACACGAGCAGCTCCACTGGCACGCCGCCGCGCCACTACATCTACGCGAAGAAGAACGCGCCCGGCGACGTCTTCCGCCAGTTCGCCGACCGCGCCCGCAGCGAACCCGGCTGGACCAGTCACGAGATCGACGC
>DASXQC010000736.1:0-2248 GCA_036493235.1 Reyranella sp. | reverse complement strand
CCCGGCTTGATGCGGAAGATGTTCTTCAGCCCGCGCGTCACCAGCAGGTCGGACGCGCCGACATCGATCAGGAACGGCGTGTTGTACTTGGCGGCGGCCTGGCTGGCGGCGATGCCGACCGGGCTCTGGTAGCAGCCGATATAGGCCGCCACGCCCTGTTCGTTCATCTTCTCGACCTCGGCCACGCCGACCTCGACCTTGGACTGGCTGTCGCCCAGCAGCGGCTCGAGCTTGGCGCCGCCCATCGCCTTGATGCCGCCCGCCTTGTTGATGTCGTCGACCGCCATGGTGGCGCCGAAGCGGCCCTGGCTGCCGGCATAGGCGACGAAGCCGGTCACGGGATGGATGATGCCGACCTTCACCGAAGCCGGCTGCGCGCCACCGATCAGCGGGAAGCCCATCGTTCCGGCGGCCAGCGTCCCGGCGCCGGCGATAAATTCACGCCGCGAAACCGGCATTTTCTTGTCTTTGCCCATTCATCTGTCTCCCTGATCGGTCGGCGCGACGCTACGATAGCGGCTGTAAAGGAACAACCATGCCGAAGATTCTGACGCAGGCTCAGGTCGACCAGTACAAGCGCGACGGCTTCGCGGTCCCCGCCTCGGTGCTTACTCCGGACGAGGTCCGCTGGATGCGCGCCGATCTCGAATCATGGGAGGCCAGGCAGGGCCATCCGCTCGACTTCCCGGAGAAGAGCAAGTCGTACCTGCTCTACGCCTGGGCCGACGCGCTGGTTCACCATACGAAAGTGCTCGATGCGGTCGAGGACGTGATCGGGCCGGACATCCTCGTCTACCACTCGACCATGTGGATCAAGGAGCCGCATACCGGCGCGCACGTGCGCTGGCATCAGGACGGCGCCTACTTCTTCCTCGATCCGCTGGAGCACGTGACGGCCTGGGTGGCGCTCTCGGAGGCGTCGGAGAAGGCGGGCTGCATGCGGGTCGTGCCGGGCACGCATCGCCTGCCGATGATCGAGCACGACGACAAGCCGTCGGCCGACAATATGATCAAGCGCGGGCAGGGGATCAGCGATCGCTTCGACCAGGAGACCGGCGTGTCGATGCCACTCGCGGCCGGGCAGATGTCGCTGCATCACACCGCGCTGGTCCATTGCTCGCCGGGCAACGACAACGACGACCGCCGCATGGGGCTCGGTATCAGCTTCGTCCCAGCGCACGTGAAGCCGCTCGGACCGGTGAAGCCGAGCGCGCTGCTGGTGCGTGGGCAGGACCGTTACGGCCACTTCGTGAGCGAGACGCGGCTCAAGTCGCCGATGTCGGCCGAGGCACAAGCGGCCCATGCCGACGCGGTGCGGCTGTTCCGACTGCGGCAGGACCAGGGGTTCAAGGCCGCAGCGGAATAGCCCGATGCGCCATCTCGCGCTGCTGCTCGGCTTGTGCCTGCTGCTGCCGTGCGGCGCGGACGCGCAGCCGACGCCGCATCGCCAGACGGCGGCCGTGCTGTCACACTATCCGGCAATTGCCGGCATGAAGCTCGACAGCCCCGCTTTCCAGACGGCCGAGCCGTCGCTCACCAGCCAAGACGCGCTGCAGGCGTTCCTGGCTGGGCTGGCGCACGACTCGAACAAGGCGAAGGTGGCGAGCCTCGGCACGTCGACCCAGGGCCGCGACATCCCGGTGGTCTATCTCACGGCCGAGGGCCTTGCCGATCCGGCGGCGATCCGCGCGCTCGGCCGGCCGGTGATCTGGCTGATCGGCCAGCAGCACGGCAACGAGCCGGCCGGCGGCGAGGCGATGCTGGCGCTGGCCTCGACCTTGGCCAGGGGAGAACTCGCGCCTCTTTTGTCCAAGATCACCGTCGTGATCGTGCCGCGCGCCAATGTCGACGGCGCGGCCAACGACAAGCGCGTGCTGGCCTCGGGCGCCGACAGCAACCGCGATCATCTGCTGCTGAGCCAGCCCGAAGTGCGCGCCGTGCATGAGGCAATGAAAGCCCTGCCGCCCGATGTGGTGTTCGACCATCACGAGTTCAGCGTCGCCTGGCGCTGGGTCGAGAAGTTCAACGGCCTGCAGGCATCCGACGTGATGATCCTCGAGGCGACAAACCCGTCGATCCCCAAGTCGCTGTCCGACATCGCCCGCAATGTCTATCGACCGGCGCTCGAGGCCGCGATCCACAAGCAGGGCCTGTCGAGCTTCGACTACGTCACCACCGATCCGACGCCGGCCGACAAGCGGGTGTCGCTCGGCGGCACCGCGCCCGGCATCGCCCGCAACACCTTCGG
>DASXQC010000735.1:0-4563 GCA_036493235.1 Reyranella sp. | reverse complement strand
CCAGACCTTCCATGCCGACGCCTTCCGCGCGGTCGGCGCGGAGCCCGCCGACTATCGCGTCGTGATCGTGAAGAGCGCGCAGCACTTCTATAACGGCTTCGTCGGCCTCGCGAAGGAGATCCTCTACGTCGCCTCGCCCGGCGCCGCCGATCCCGATGTCACGCGCTGGCCCTACACCAAGCGTAAGACGCCGTTCTGGCCGAAGGTGGCCGATCCGTGGAAGTAGTCAGGCTCTACGAAAGCCGAGCCGGGACCAGGTAACTTCCGGACCCTGCCTCGAAGGCGTGACCACGTTGACGAGGCATGTCAGCCCCTCGCGCGCGGCGAGCGTAATCGTCTCCTCGGGCGTGACCTCGAACATGCGCCGGCCCTCGGGGACCGGCCCATGGCGAAGCGACAGGAGCAACACGCCGCCTGGCCGTACCAGCGTCGCCACGGCCGGCATCGCCTGGTCACGCTCACCTGCGTCGAGGTGCATCCAGACCGCTGTCGCCAGAACCGCATCGAACGTCTCGCCGCGCGCCCGCACGCGAGCCAACGCCGGCAGCGTGTCGGCCAGCCATTCGATGCGCGGTGACGGATGAAGCTTCATCGCGCCCTCGCGCATTTCGGCGACCGGCTCGACGGCCAGCACTTGATGGCCCATCGCCGCGAAATGCGCGGCGTCGCGGCCCGTGCCGGCGCCGATGTCGATCAACTTCGATGGCGTCGTCGGGATCAGGTGCCAGACTGGCTGGTGCAGCGTCTCGGACGAGATCGACTCGTAGAGCTTCAATAGCGTCGGCGCTTCGTTGGCGTAGCCCGCGGTGCTGTCGGTCACAGCATGGGCTCCAGCGCGGCCCGCGTCGTCTTGCCTTCGACGACCGGTACGATTTCGAACTCGACCAGCTCCTGCCAGTCGGCGACCCAGCGCTGGAACAGGGTCACGTCGTCGGTCTCCATGAGCTGGTAGCAGCGGCTGAGATCGGCCGAGACGTAACTCGTGATGAACTTCAGCCCGTCGGGCAGGCCGCGACCCGATCGAAGCTTGCGGTAGACGGCCTTGCCGTCCTGATTGCGGAACTTTTCGACCACCATGAAGAGCATGCACGACCCCCGTCCGGCGGGTTAGTCTAGGGCACACACCCTGGGGGAACACATGAAGATCGCAGTCGCCGGCGCGGCCGGCCGGATGGGCCAGATGCTGGTGCGCGAGATCGCGCGCACCGAAGGCTGCACCCTCGCCGGCGCGCTCGAGGGCGCAGGCAGCACCATGCTGGGCCACGAGGCGGGCGAGGTCGCCGGCGTCGGCAGCAGCCATCGCAGCCTGAAGGGCGTGAAGATCGTGGCCGATATGAACGCCGCACTCGCCAATGCCGACGCGGTGATCGACTTCACCGTGCCAGCGGCGACCGTCGAGCATGCCAAGGCCGCCGCCGACAAGGGCGTCGCCATGGTGATCGGCACCACGGGCCTCGATCCGCAGCAGACCGCAGCGATCCACGAGGCGGCGAAGAAGGTGCCGATCCTGTGGGCGGCGAACATGTCGATCGGCATCAACGTCCTTCTGGCGCTGATCGAGAAGACGGCGTCGATGCTCGATCCCGCCTACGACATCGAGGTGCTGGAGATGCACCATCGCCACAAGATCGATGCCCCCTCAGGCACCGCGCTGGCGCTCGGCCGCGCCGCGGCGGCGGGCCGGCAGGTGAAGCTCGAGGACGTGTGGCGCAAGAGCCGCGACGGCCACACCGGCGCGCGGCCGACTGGCGAGATCGGCTTCGCGACCTTGCGTGGCGGCGAGGAAGTCGGCGTGCACACCGTGATGTTCGCCGCGGCGGGCGAACGGCTGGAACTCAGCCATCGCGCCTTCAGCCGCGAGACCTATGCCTCGGGTGCCGTGCGCGGTGCCCTGTGGCTGGAGGGCAAGACGCCCGGCCTTTACGGCATGAAGGACGTGCTGGGGCTTTAGCCCGCGCGTCCTACCAGTGGCCCTTCCGCCGGTTCCAGGCGTAGAGCAGATCGGCGAAGCGGTCGTAGACGACACGCGCGATCGGGCGGATCACCGGCAAGCCGGCCAAGCGCCCCAGCCATCCGTCGCCGGGCGTTCTCAGCCAGATCGCGGCGGCGCAATCGGCACCGACATAGGGCTTGCCGTCTGCGTCGACGGCATGGAGGCGGCGGCGGACGTCCTCGATGCTCGCTCCGAAGCGGGCCAGCGCATCGGGCTCGAGCGTGATGTCGCGGAACTCGATGTCGCCGGCCCTGGCCGCATGGACGAGCCGGTTGCGCTGCCAGTCGATGCCGGCGTTACAGACCGGACATTTGGTGTTGTACCAGACTGTCAGTTTGGGGCGCTGCACGACGCCTCGCTAGGGCTCGCGATCCCACGTGTGGGCGTAGGTCGGCGAGCGCAGCGCCGCGAGAGCGGCCTTGAGTTCCGCTGCCACCTTGGCCCGGGCGTCGGGTGCCAGGAAGCGGCCGATAACCACGCGGTTGCCACGCGAGCTCACCACCAGGCGGCGCTCGCCCAGGTCGACCTTCAGCCAGTAAGCCTCCAGCCGATGCTCCTCGCGCTCGCCATCGGGCGCGATCCGGACCACCACCAGCTCGCGGTCGGTGAGCGTCAGGGTCTCGCTGCGCTTGGCGTCGAAGTAGTTGCGGTCGAACAGCCACCACAGCAGCGCGACGTCGAGGCCGCAGAAGCCCGCGATCGGCCAGGCGCCCAGCAGATACATCGGCAGGGCGACCAGAAGGTTGGCCAGCAACACGCCCCGGATCAGCCATTTGAAACCGACCGGCGACAGGCTGCGGTGGGGCCGCAAAAGCGTGGAAAAGTGTACCGTCTCGGCCATGCTATGAACCTATATGGCCCTGATGAAAGCTGCCGTCATCCCCGAGTTCTTCACCCGCCTGAAGAAGGCGATGCCGGAGCCGGAGACGGAGCTGGAGTACGACACCGTCTACCAGCTCCTGGTTGCCGTGGTGCTGTCGGCCCAGGCGACCGATGCTGGCGTCAACCGCGCCACCGGGCCCCTGTTCAAGATCGTCAAGACGCCGCAGCAGATGCTCGATCTCGGCGAGACGAAGCTGATCTCCCACATCAAGACGATCGGACTCTTTCGCACCAAAGCCAAGAACGTCATGGGACTGTCGAAGCTGCTGATCGAGCGGCACGGCGGCGAGGTGCCGCGGACCCACGAGGCGCTGCAGGAGCTGCCTGGCGTCGGCCGCAAGACCGCCAACGTGGTGATGAACGTGGCGTTCGGCGAGGCGACCATCGCCGTCGACACCCACATCTTCCGGGTCGGTAACCGCACCGGGCTCGCACCGGGCAAGAACCCGCTCGAGGTCGAACTCAAGCTGCTGAAGCGCGTGCCGGAGGAATACCGGCTACACGCCCATCACTGGCTGATCCTGCACGGCCGCTATACCTGCAAGGCGCGCAAGCCGGAATGCCCGGGCTGCGTCGTCAATGACCTCTGTACCTTCAAGGCCAAGACGACGGCGGAGTGAACCCCCTCAGCGCAGCGGAATGTTGATGTTGAGCGAGGGCTGGGGCGGCGGGCCGTAGTATTGCGGCTCGGGGTAATAGACCCGCGGCGGCGGCGCATAGATGACCCTGGGCCGCTCCACGTAATAGACGTGGCCCGGCGGCACGAAGTGACGCCCATGGTGATGGCGCCAGCGCCAGCCGTCGCCGTCCCCGTCATGGTCGTGTGCCAGTGCTGCCCCTGTCGTCGCCAGGACGGCCATCAGGCCGATCGCTACCGACAGGACTTTGCCAACTGGACGCATCGTTTCCCTCCGTGTGCAATCGCAGGGAACCTACGGGAAATCGCGGCCGGCGTTGCGTGACCAAGACGTGGCCTCACTCGTGAGCCGGCGCCTGCTCCTCGCGCACCCGCCACAACAGCAGGAAACCCAGCACCAGGAAGAACAGCACGCAGGCCACGCCGAGCCGTGTCGATTGCGTGGTCCGCGTAATAATGCCGATCGCAAGCGGCGCCATCCACGCCGTCGCGCGGCCGGACAGCGCGAACAGGCCGTAGAACTCGCCGGTCATGCCGACCGGCGCGAGCCGGCCGATCAGGGTGCGGCTCGCCGCCTGCATCGGCCCCATGCAGAAGCCCAACAGCAGGGCGAAGGCCATGAACGTCTTCTCCTGCGCCGAGCCGAACAGGGCGCGAGTCGGGCTGATCGGATCGGCTGGGATGACGAACAGCACTTTATCGGCGGTGACGCTGACGATCCCGAGCGTGGCGACGATCACGCCGGCTATCGCGATCTGCACTGTGCGCTTGCTGCCGATGACATCATCGAGCTTGCCGCCCAGGAACGCGCCGGGGATGGCGAACACCGTCAGGATGATGCCGAACACGCCCAACGTCGTGGTGTTCCAGTCGAACGTCGCCGAGGCATAGACGCCGCCGAAGGCGATGATCGACGCCAGCCCGTCATTGTAGAGCATGAAGGCGATCAGGTAGGTGAGCGCGTTGGTGTAGTGGCGGAGACGGCGGATCGTGGTGAGCAGCGACGCGGCCCCCTCGCGTGCGCACTCATAAAGCGGCATGCGCCGCGCGG
>DASXQC010000734.1:0-3687 GCA_036493235.1 Reyranella sp. | reverse complement strand
GTCGGGCCGTTCGAGCTCGAGATGATCACCATGACGCATTCGATCCCTGAACCGAATGCGCTGGCGGTGCGGACCAAGTTCGGCACGGTGTTCCATACCGGCGACTGGAAGATCGATCCCGAGCCGTTGCTGGGCGAGGTCACCGACGAGGCGACGCTGCAGAAGATCGGCGAGCAGGGCGCGCTTGCCATGGTGTGCGACAGCACCAACGTGTTCGTCGAGGGCGAGGCGGGGTCTGAGGCGACGATCCGCGCCAACCTCGAGAAGCTGGTGAAGACGCGCCGCAACCGCGTGGCCGTGACCTGCTTCGCCTCGAACCTGGCGCGGGTTGAGAGCATTGCCAAGGCGGCAGTCGCGGCCGGCCGGCATCCGGTGCTGTCGGGCCGCGCGCTGCAGCGCATGGTCGAGGCGGCGCAGGAATGCGGCTACCTGCTCGATTTTCCCGAAACGGTGTCGGAGCAGGAAGCGGGTTACCTGCCGCGTGAAAAAGTCCTGTTCATCTGCACCGGCAGCCAGGGCGAGCCACGCGCATCGATGGCCAAGCTCGCGACCGGCGAGCATCGCGACCTCGTGCTGGAGGAGGGCGATAGCGCGATCTTCTCCTCGCGGGTGATCCCCGGCAACGATCGGTCGGTCGGCCGCCTGCAGAACGCCCTGATGCAGCGCGGCGTCGAGGTGATCTCCGACGGGCCGGAAGAGCACATCCATGTCTCCGGCCATCCTGCGCGCACGGAGTTGGTGCGGATGTATCAGTGGGTCCGGCCCAAGATCGCCCTGCCGGTCCATGGCGAGGTGCGCCACATGATCGAGCATGCAGCGCTGGCCCGGGAGTGCCAGGTGCCGGAGACGGTGCTGGCGCCCAACGGCACCCTGGTGCGGCTGGCGCCGGGACCGGCGACCGTGATCGACCATGTCCATGCCGGCCGGCTGGCACGCGACGGCGACACGCTGATCGACCTCGGCGGCGAGACGCTGCGCGAGCGGCGCAAGTTGATGTGGAACGGCTCGGCCGCAGCGACCCTGGTGATCGACAAGCAGGGGCGGGCAATCAGCGCACCGGTGGTCAGCCTGCGCGGAATCGAGGATGCCGACGGCGAGTTGGCCGAGGCCATCGTCGACGGGCTGAAGGAGATGCTGGCCGACCTCAGTGCCGGCGAGCGGCGCGACGACGGCCGGATCGAGGAGGCGGCCAGCCGGACGGTGCGGCGGATCGTGCGGGCTCACCTCGGCAAGAAGCCGTTGACGGATGTCCACATCGTCCGCATCTAAAGATCATGATCGGACGCCTGAACCACATCGCCATTGCCGTGCCGGACCTCGCCAAGGCGTCCGAGCTCTACCGCACGGTCATGGGCGCCAAGGTCAGCGCTCCCAAGGCGCAGCCGGCGCACGGCGTCACGGTGGTGTTCGTCGAGTTGCCCAACACCAAGATCGAGTTGCTGCACCCCCTCGGCGAGAAGTCGCCGATCGCCAATTTCCTGACCCGCAATGCCGACGGCGGCATCCACCATGTCTGCTACGAGGTCGAGGATATCTACGCCGCCCGCGACAAGCTGAAGTCGCAGGGCGCGCGCGTGTTGGGCGACGGTGAGCCCAAGATCGGCGCCCACGACAAGCCGGTGCTGTTCCTGCATCCCAAGGACTTCACCGGCACGCTGATCGAACTCGAGCAGGTTTGAGCCCGCCATGAGCTGGGCAACCGGCCTGATGGTCTACCTGGTGATCTGGTGGACGATCCTGTTCACGGTCCTGCCGCTCGGCGTGAATCGGATCGAGAATCCCGGCCGCGGCCAGGACCATGGCGCCCCCCAAGCGCCCCAGCTCCTGCGCAAGGCCATCATCACCTCGCTCGTCGCGGCCGTGCTCTGGATCGGGTTCTACTTCCTGCACCAGGCGGACATTTTCAGCTTCCGCGACGCGCTCAAATGAAAAGCGGCGGTCCCGTGCGACCGCCGCTTCTCTCTCAATCCCCGAATGGTCCGGGCGGCTTTTTGCCGCCTCTCCTCCCTAAAACTCAGGCCAGCGCCCAAGGCTTAGGCTGTGTACAGGGGCCGCGACGGCTTGCCAAGACCATTTCTTTCGGCCCGTCAGGGTTGACGGACCGATTGTTATGAGGGCCGGTCGTTCGTCGACAAACAAATGTCCGCGCTCCCCGTCGGATATGTGAGTTGGCTATCCGATGACCATGTACTTGATCACGAACAGCACAGCGAGAATTCCGACAGCCGGATGAATGTCACTGAACTTTCCGGCGACCAGTTTGATCAACACGTAGGCGATGAAGCCGAACGCGATGCCTTCCGCGATGGAGAACGTGAACGGCATCGCGATCGCGGTGATCACCGCGGGCGCTGCTTCGGTGATGTCGTCCCATTCCACTTCGACGAGTCCGCGTGTCATCAGGCACGCGACGTAGAGCAGTGCCGGCGCCGTTGCGTATGCTGGAATGGATCCGGCGAGTGGTGCCACGAACAGCGCGAGCAGGAACAGCACCGCGACGGTGAGCGCGGTGAGTCCCGTGCGGCCGCCCGAGGCGATGCCCGACGCGCTCTCGATGTAGCTCGTCGTGGTCGACGTGCCGACCGCCGCGCCGATCATCGCCGCCGCGCTGTCGGACATCAGCGCGCGATTGAGGCGCGGAACGGTGCCGTCGGGCTTCATGAAACCGCCACGATGGGCCAGCGCGATCAAGGTGCCGGTGTTGTCGAACAGGTCGACGAACAGGAAGGCGAAGATCACCGTGATCAGGCCGACATGGATGGCGCCGGCGAGATCCATCTGCAGGAAAACCGGCGCGATCGACGGCGGCACGTCGACGATGCCACCGAATTTCTGGTAGCCGGCGATGATCGACACGATGGTGATGACCAGGATGCCGATGATCACGCCGCCGATCACCCTGCGGTGTTCGAGCGCCACGATCAGGGCGAAGCCCAAAGTCGCCATGACGACCGGCCAGCTCTTGAGGTCGCCGTGCTTCACCAGGGTCGCCGGATCGCCGACGACGATGCCGGCGTTCTTGAGCGCGATCAGCGCCAGGAACAGGCCGATGCCGGCGGCGATCGCCATCTTGAGCGACTTCGGGATGGCGTTGACGATCCATTCGCGGATCGGCAGCACGCTGATGATGAAGAAGATGACGCCGGAGATGAAGACGCAGCCCAGCGCGACCTGCCAGGGAAACTTCATGCCGCCGACCACGGCGAAGGCGAAGTAGGCGTTGAGCCCCATGCCGGGCGCCAGGGCGATCGGGTAGTTGGCCAGGAACGCCATCAGCAGGCAGCCGATTGCCGAGGCGACGCAGGTCGCCACGAACACTGCGCCGAACGGCATGCCGGCTTTGCTGAGGATGTCCGGATTGACGAAGATGATGTAGGCCATGGTGAGGAAGGTCGTGATCCCCGCCACGATCTCCGTTCGCACGGTCGTCTTGTTCTCGTTGAGTTTGAACAGTTGCTCGAGCATCAGCGGCTCCCCCGTTGATTTGTCCGCAGTGTGCGGGCAGGGACCTGTGCAAAGCCAGTGGGAAGGCGCTCCGGTTTGCCTTTGTCCACACCGTTCCCTACAGTCCGCCGCCATGCGAATGAGCCAGTATTTCCTGCCCACCATGAAGGAAAACCCTTCGGAGGCGCAGATCGTCTCGCACCGGCTGATGCTGCGCGCGGGCCTGATCCGGCAGACCAGCGC
>DASXQC010000733.1:0-1819 GCA_036493235.1 Reyranella sp. | reverse complement strand
TGGAAGCCGGGCGTGTCGCTGTCGATGATGAAGCAGGTGATGCCGGCGCGGCCCTTGGCAGCGTCGGTGCGTGCGAACACGATGCCGTAGTGGGCGCGGTCAGCGTTGGAGATGAAGATCTTGGCGCCATTCAGCACCCAGCCATTGTCCTTGCGCTCGGCCTTGGTCTGGATGGCGCGTGCCGGGTCGCTGCCGCCGGACGGCTCGGTCAGGCCGAAGAACGTCTTCTTCTCGCCGCGCAGGGTCGGATAGAGGTAGCGTTCCTTCTGGTCCTCGTTGGCTTCAAAAATTTGCGCCAGGCCCGCGCCGCCGAAGGTGCCGTAGCAGGGCACGTAGAGGCCGGCGCGATGCTGCGCCATCTCGATCGCCAGCAGCACGCGCGTGACGATGTCGATGTCGGGGCCGCCGAACTCCTTGGGGATGTCGATGCCGAACAGGCCCATCGCCTTGGTCTTGTCGGTCAGCCGCTTGAAGTCGGCCGGGTCGAGCTCCGAGGCGTCGGGGTCGAGCTTGGCCTCGAGCGGCAGGATCTCCTCGCGCACGTAGCGGCGCACCTGGTCGATCAGCATCTGCTGTTCGTCGGACGGTTCGAAATCCATCGGTGTGTCCTCTAGGCGGGGCTGAGCCGGCCGAGGTTCGGCGGCGGGTTCTTGGCATTGTCGATGGGCAGGCTGCCGTGGTCGGCCTGGTGGAGCATCAAGAGCTCGAACCAGCGCGAGCGGTATTGCTGGTTGACCTCGACGCGGAACTGGCAGCCGTCGCCGCGTTCCTTGTGCTCGCGCTGCAGCTCCGAGCGCAGGCCGAACGGCGAGCGGGCGCCGGCGTGGCCGATATAGAGGACGGTGCCCTGGGCGTCGGCCACCTGGTAGACGCCGAGCTGGCCGGGCAGCTGCGTCGCGGTCTCCGCCGTCAGTTTCTGCCAGGGTTTGTCGAGGCGGAGCCGCATGGCCGGCTCACTTTCCTTGGAACTTGGCGGTGCGCTTCTCGAGCCGCGCCTTCATGCCTTCCTGCGCGTCCTGGCTCTGCATCGCGGCGACCACCAGCGCGTCGACATCGTCGTGCTTTATCTGATCGCGGATTTCCAGCTGGCGCACCGTCAGCATCTTCATCGCCTTGAGCGACAGCGGCGCGTTGTTGGCAAGACGGCCGATCACCTTGTCGGCCTCGGCCTCCAGTTGATCGGCTGGCACGCAGCGGGCGATCAGGCCGAGCGCGAAGAGCTTCGTCGAGGGCAGGGGATCTCCCAGCAACAGCATCTCGCGCGTCGTCACCGGGCCCAGCACTTCCATCAGCTTCTTGGCGAGGAACCAGTTGGGCGCCAGCCCGACCTGGGCGAGCGACATGCCGAAGCGCGCCTTCTGGCTCGCGACGACGAGGTCGCAATGCAGCGCCAGCTCGTTGCCGCCGGCGATCGCGTCGCCCTGCACCACGGCGACCACCGGGAGCGGGCAGAGCTCGATGGCGCGCAGCATGACCTCGATGCCGCTCGCCTTGCCGGCGCCGGCGGTCCGGCTGCGCTCGGCCATGTCGAGGCCGGCGCAGAACACGTCACCCTTGCCGCGGATCACCACCACGCGGTCGTCGGCCGCGACCGGCGCCTGCAGCGCCTCGATCATGTTGCCGAGCAGCTCGGTATCGAGCGCGTTGCGCTTCTCCGGCCGGTTCATCCAAACCGTCTTGACCGGGCCGTTCTTCTCGATGATGACCTTGCTCATGGGCGCGCTCCTCCGCTCCCGTTTTACCGGGGCGGCGCGCCGAGGCAAAGGACAGCCCGGCTTTACATGTAAAGCTTTTCCGACTTGCGGTTTTCGTAGAGGCC
>DASXQC010000732.1:0-2783 GCA_036493235.1 Reyranella sp. | reverse complement strand
GATGGCGGCCTTCGGTTGCAACTTCCAGGGTGACATCGCGCCGGCCGAGGTCGTGCGGACCGTGCGCGACGGACTGGCGATCGCCGGCGAATGCGGCGTCGAGATCGGCCGCCTGTCGCTGGCCGACAGCATGGGCTGGGCCACGCCGCCGCGCGTCGAGCGGGTGGTCGGCGAGGTGCGCAGCGCCTGGCCGGACAAGACGATCAGCCTGCACCTGCACGACACCCGCGGCATGGCCGTCGCCAATGCCATGGCTGGCCTGCAGATGGGCGTGCGCCGGTTCGATTCCACGGTCGGCGGCCTGGGAGGCTGTCCGTTCGCCGGCCAGAAGGGCGCGGCGGGCAACATCTGCACCGAAGAGCTGGTGATGCTATGCGAGGAAATGGGCGTGCAGACCGGCGTCGACCTCGAGCGGCTGCTCGAGGTCGGACGCCTGGCCGAGGAGATCGTCGATCATCCCCTGCCGAGCGAGCTCCTGCATGGTGGCGCCCTGAACGCCTTCCGACGGGCGGCGGCGTAGCCGCCCCCGATCACTCGTGCGAGCGGAGCTGGTTGTTGACGGTCCGGTCGCCGGCCATCCAGCGCTTCAGCGAATCGTGGGCGGTGGCGCGCTGCCAGGCGTCGATCTCCGCCACGTTGGCCGGGTCGGTCGTGAACTCCACGGTCAGGCCGTCGGGATCGGAGGCGTAGATCGACTTGCAATAGCCGTGGTCGCGTTCGCGGACGGGGATGTTCTCGGCCGTGAGGCGCCGCTTGATCTCGTTCAGGGTCGCCTCGCTCGCCGCCAGCGCCAAGTGGACGTAGAACGGCTGCTGCAGCGCCTTGAACTTCGCGGCAACGTCGGCATCGGCGAACTGGAAGAATGCCAGAGCGCCACCGTCGCCGATCGCGAAGAAGGTGTGGGCGAAGGAGATCTCCCGGCCGGGAAAGTCGGGCGACTGGCCCTGTTCGACCCACGTCGCCACCAGCGGCAATCCCACGATGTCCTCGTAGAAGTGGCGCGTGCGCTCCTGGTCGGCGCAGACATAGGCGTTGTGGTGAAGCCGGGTGGGCAACTCGCTGAGGACGCTGGTCATGACCGTCTCTCCTCCTCATCGGCAGGCGATGCGGATGGCAGTCTAGTCTCATCTCCCTCTCCCGTCATACGGGGGAGGTGGCGCGGTAATCCGCGACGGAGGGGGAAGGCAACGCGGCCGCTCTCGCCGGTTTCAGATCATGATCTGAAATGATCGATATGATCGCTGGGGCTCTCCCCCTCCCTGCCTCACCCGTATGACGGGGGAGGTGAATGAGAGTCAGGCCTTGCGCACCGTCGCCACGCCTGCCGCGAAGGCCTGCTGCAGCAGCCAGACGTCGCCTGCGATCGCGACGAAGTCGTAGCCGAGCTTGACGAACTCGGCGCACTGCTTCGCATCGATGCCGAGCCGGCCGGCCGACTTGCCGTGCTTCTTCGCCGCCGCGATGGTCGCCGTCTCGTGCGCCAGGAACTGCGGATCGGTGAAGGCGCCCGGCTTGTTCATCGCGACCGAGAGATCGTTGTGACCGAGCCATAGCGCGTCGACGCCGGGCAGGGTGGCGATCTCGTCGGCGGCTTCCGCGCCGCGCGGATCCTCGACCTGCAGGATGATCACCGTGCGCCGGTTCTGTTCGGCGAAGCGGTCGAGCAGGGGTTCGCTCCGCATGGCGTAGCGCTCGTGCGCGAGGCCCAGCGCCACGCCGCGCGTGCCGTCGGGCCAGTACTTGGCGGCGTCGAGCACCGCCTTCGCCTGTGCCACCGACGACACGATCGGCACCATCACGCCCTCGGCGCCGGCATCTAATGCGCGCGAGATGTGATGACGTTGTTGTGATGGCACCCGCACGATCAGCGGCAGCTCGGCGGCCTGGCAGTAACGGACCACCTGGCGCACCGTGTCGAAGCCGAAGCCGGTGTGCTCCATGTCGAGCACGGCGTAATCGGCGCCGGCGGCCTTCAGGATCTGGCCGATGCCGGGTGTGGCGAACTCGAACAGGAATGTGCCGATCTTCGTCCGCTGGTTACCGATCAGAGACCGCAACGTCTGTGTTGTCATTGCGCTGTTTCCCCCTCCTCGGGCGCGATGTAGCGTTCGCCGTCCCGCACGACACACTCTACTAGGGAGACTGCCATGAAGCTCTATTACATGCCCGGCGCCTGCTCGATCGGCATCCACGTGCTGCTCGAGGAGATCGGCAAGCCGTACGATCTGCAGAAGATCGACGGCGCCAAGCAGGAGCAGTACGGCCCCGACTTCGTGAAGCTCAATCCGAAGTCCAAGGTGCCGACGCTGCAGAAGGACGACGGCTCGGTGCTCACCGAGTTCCCGGCGATCGCGACCTGGCTCGCCCGCAAGAACCCGGACAAGAACCTGCTGCCGTCCGACGCCGACGGCGAGGCGAAGGCGCTGGAGGCGATGGACTACGTCGTCTCGACCATGCACATGCAGGGCTTCAGCCGCATGTTCCGTCCGGGCAACTACGCGCCGACCGAGTCCGATCACGACACGGTCAAGGCGCGCGGCAAGGAGATCATGGAGAAGGGCCTGGCCATCATGGACAAGGCGCTCGAGGGCAAGGAGTACGTCGCCGGCAAGTTCTCGGTGGCCGACGCCGCGCTGTTCTACGTCACCTTCTGGGCCGCAGGCCGCATGAAGATGCCGCTGCCCAAGAACGTCGCCGCCCACTACGAGCGCATGAAGGCCCGCCCGGCCGTCAAGCGCACGGTCGAGCAGGAAGGCCTGACGGCCGCCGTCTGACCTCGGCTC
>DASXQC010000731.1:0-8745 GCA_036493235.1 Reyranella sp. | reverse complement strand
GCGCATGACGCTGGGCGAACTGCGCGTCTACAGCTCGGCTTTCACGCCGATGAAGTACACGCTGGCGGGCCGCAAGCAGCGCACCTTCATGAAGCTGATCGTCGAGGCCGCGACCGACCGGGTGGTCGGCTGCCATATGGTGGGCGACGATGCCGCCGAGTTGATCCAGGGACTTGCCGTGGCGGTGAAGGCAGGCGCCACCAAGGCGCAGTTCGACGCCACCGTGGGCATCCATCCCACGGCCGGCGAGGAATTCGTCACGATGCGGACAGCCCGGCCGGAGTCGGCGCCCAGGAAAGCCGCTGCCGAATAGTCTGTGGATAAGCCCTCCCGTGGCGAGCCCCGTGGTGGGCAATGGACCCGGGGCTCGTCGCCGATTTCCTTGCGCGAAAATCGCGGCCGTTGCCCGTATTAGGTGTTGGGCAGGGCTGGTATCTGGCCTTTTATCCACAGCGCGTATAGGTTCACGACCCCCGCCCGCCTGCAGGGCGGCGGGGCTTTTAGGAGGGAGTTAGATGACCGCGATCCAGGGCCCGTCGCGCGCCGCCCCGAAGGGGCAGTCGCGCAGCTCGAGTGCCGCCGATTGGTCGCTCACCAGCTGGCGGGGCAAGCCTGCCCAGCAGATGCCGGTTTATCCCGACGCCGACGCCGTCGGCCGCGCGGAGGCGCGCCTGCGCCGCTATCCGCCGCTGGTCTTCGCCGGCGAGGCGCGCAAGCTCAAAGGCGCGCTGGCCAAGGTCGCCAACGGCGAGGCCTTCCTGCTGCAAGGCGGCGACTGTGCCGAGAGCTTTCAGGACTTCACCGCCAACAACATCCGCGACACTTTCCGCGTGCTGCTGCAGATGGCCGTCGTGCTGACCTACGGCGCGGGTGTGCCCGTGGTGAAGGTCGGCCGAATGGCCGGCCAGTTCGCCAAGCCCCGGTCGTCGAACGTCGAGAAGGTGGGCGGTATCGAGCTGCCGTCCTACCGCGGCGACAACGTCAACGGCTTCGAGTTCACGTCGGAAGCGCGCATCCCCGATCCGGAGCGTATGGTGCAGGCCTACAACCAGTCGGCCGCGACCCTCAACCTGCTGCGCGCCTTCGCCCAGGGCGGTTACGCCGACTTGCACGAGGTGAACCGCTGGAACCTCGACTTCGTGCGCACCTCGCCGGCCTCGGCCAAGTACGAGGATCTTGCCGCGCGCCTCGACGAGACGCTGAACTTCATGGCCGCCTGCGGGCTTACCTCGGCAACCACGCCGCAGATCGCCGAGACCGACTTCTTCACCAGCCACGAGGCGCTGCTGCTGCAGTACGAGGAGGCGCTGACCCGCGTCGATTCGACCTCGGGCGACTGGTACGACTGCTCCGCGCACATGCTGTGGATCGGCGATCGCACCCGTCAGCCCGACGGCGCCCATGTCGAGTTCCTGCGCGGCGTGCGTAATCCGATCGGCTTCAAGTGCGGCCCGACCCTGTCACCCGACGACACGCTGAAGCTGATCGACTTGCTCAATCCGTCGAACGAGCCCGGCCGCATCGTCATGATTGTGCGCATGGGCGCCGACAAGGTGGCTGAGAAGCTGCCGCCGCTGGTCCGCGCCGTGAAGCGCTCCGGCAAGTCGGTCGTGTGGTCGTGCGATCCGATGCACGGCAACACCGTCACCGCCTCGAACGGCAGGAAGACGCGCGTCTTCGACAACATCCTGCGCGAGGTCACCGAGTTCTTCGCCGTGCATCGCGCCGAGGGCACCCACCCCGGCGGCGTGCATTTCGAGATGACCGGCCAGGAAGTCACCGAGTGCATTGGTGGTTCGACCGAGATCACCGTCGACAAGCTGAACGAGCGCTACGAGACGCAGTGCGACCCGCGTCTCAACGCCAGCCAAGTGCTGGAATTGGCCTTCCTGCTCGCCGAGCAGCTCAAGGCCGAGCGCCTGTCGGTTCAGCGGGCGCGCCCGGCCGCATAACGGCCATCACGGGCGCGCGAAGGGCCAGGGGAACCCATGACGCATCCAGTAAACGGCGACATCGAGCGCTACACCGATCACTACTTCAACCGCACCAAGCGGGTGATCGGCAAGTTCGGCGACGCCCAGGTGACCTACGCCATCTTCATGCGCCGGCCGGTGGTGTTCGCGCCGCGGCTGGCGCTGCAGTGGCTCGAGGATACCGGGCGCGAGCGCAACACGAAGGTCGAGGTCGACCAGCGCTATATCGAGGGCAAGTGGGTCGGCGCCGGCGAGCCGATGATGTACATCACCGGTTCGTTCTTCCATCTCGTCGACCTCGAGACGATCTTCCTGCAGAAGCTGGGGCCCGCCTGCGTCGCCGCCTACAATGCCTGGACGATGTGCGCCGACATGCCGAAGTCCGCGTTCCTCGCCATGGATGCGCGCCACTGCGCCGGGCAGGAAATGGCCGAGATGATGGCCTACGCCGCGTCGGTCGGCTCCAACCGGGCCAAGCGCAAGGTCGGCGCGGTGGGCTTCATCGGCAACGCCAACCATGCGACGGCGCACTTCTTCGGCCGTGACCAGGGGCTCGGCACCATGCCTCATGCCCTGATCGGCTATGCCGGCTCGACCGTGCGGGCTGCGGAGATGTTCCACGAGACCTTTCCTGGCGAGCCGATGACCGTGCTGGTCGATTACTTCGCCCGGGAGATCTCCGACTCGCTCGAGGTCTGCCGGCGTTTCCCGGACCTCGCCGAGAAGGGAATGCTGTCGTTCCGCCTCGACACGACCGGCGGCCGCTACGTCGAAGGGCTCGATCCGGCGACGTCCTATGCGGCGCTTGAGCGCTATTCGCCCGAATCGATCCGCGGCTATCGGAGCGAGGAAGAGCTTCGCTACCTGGTCGGCACCGGCGTGTCGGCGGCAGCGATCTTCCAGCTCCGACACGCGCTCGACCAGGCCGGCTTCAGCAAGACCAAGATCGTCGCCTCGTCGGGCTTCGGCCCGGCCAAGTGCCGGGTGATGGCCGAGGCCAAGGCGCCGATCGATGTTGTCGGCTCGGGCTCCTTCCTGCCGTCCAACTGGGGCGAGACCTACGCCACCGCCGATATCGTCGAGTACGACGGCGTGAAGCGGGTGAAGATCGGCCGCGAGTTCCTGCACCGCAACCGCCCGAACGGCGCCGCTGCGCCGCTTTAGTTCTCTTGCCGGACCGCGGGCGCCCCGCCCGCCTCGAGAATCATGAGCGGGCGGGGCACCCGCGGTCCGGCAAGGCATGAGGAGGAGACGAACATGCTCAAGCTCTATTACGCGCCCGGCGCCTGCTCGACGGCGTCGCATATCGGCCTCGAGGAGAGCGGCGCCAAGTACGACAGCCAGGCGCTCGCCTTCGTCAGCAACGAGCAGAAGACGCCCGAGTATCTCAAGATCAACCCGCGCGGCCGCGTGCCGGCACTGGTGATCGACGAGGGCACGATCGTCGAGAACACCGCGATTCTCGACTATGTGGCGACCCGGTATGCGCCGGCGCTGATGCCGAGCGATCCGGTGCAGCGGGCGCGGGCGATCTCGCTGATGGCCTGGTTCTCCAACAACGTGCATCCGTCCTTCACCCACATCAGCCGGCCCGAACGCTTCGCCACCGATACGGCGGTGTTCGACCATCTCAAGGAGACCGGCCGCAACAACTTCCATGCGGCGCTGAAGGAGATCGACGGCATTATCGGCAACAAGCCATGGATCCTCGGCGACCAGTTCAGCGTGGTCGATGGGTACGCGCTGGTGTTCTACGGCTGGGGCAAGCGCATCGGTCTGCCGGTCGAGGAGCTCAAGAACTACACCGCCTGGAAGGACCGCATGCTGGCGCGCCCGGCGGTGCGGCGTGTGCTGGAGCGCGAGAAGAACGTGCTGGTCGCAGCCTAAAACCTGTGGATAAAGGCTCGCGCGCGAGGTCCACGATGGGCAATGGACCGCTGTTCGCCGCTTGAAGCGCCGAGCAGATTCTCGCGGCCATTGTCCATATTAGGTGTTGAGCGTGCGATTGGTGCAGTGTGGGCCGCATGACCAACGGTTGCCCGACCATGGCCTGCCGCGATCCGCTCTCCGAATTAGCGGCAATTAGGGCTACTGTGCTACCCTCTCTACGCGACGTAGCTGCGATAGAGCGAGCCGAGCTCCTGGCTTTCCTGCGGCGTGATCTCGCCGTCGAGCACGCGTGCTTCCCAGCCGCGCAGCTGGCGCTTGACCTCGCTCGGGGTACTGGGGCTCAACAGCACCATGAAGAACTGCTCGTGCGGCGACAGCTCGCGCTGCTCGCGGCGATAGCCGAACGGGCCGGCGCCGGTGGCCCGCGGCCGGATCTCGGCCTGCAGGATGTCGTTCCAGCCCAGACCGGCATCGCGCAGCAGGCTGGTCGCGAGCTGGGCGGCCGCCAGCGCCTGATGGGCTTCGGGGCTGCCCAGCGTCTCGAGGGCTTTGACGAAGGCGGCGCGGTTGAAGGTCGACATAAACCAACCTGTAAGGAAGTGCCGGCAACTTCCTACAACATATAGTGTATCCGGCAGGCGAACAAGCCTATGCATTCGATCTTCCCCATCTACCTCGCCGGGCTCGGCAGCTGGTTCGTGCCGCTCGGCATCCAGATGGTGCTGTTCCCGTGGCTGGTCGCCGTGGTGCTGCGCATGGACGCCTTCGCCGTCGGCGTGGCGCAGACCGCGATCATGCTGCCGTCGCTGCTGTTCCTGCCGCTGGGCGGCCTGGCGGCCGATCGCGGCAATCCAAGGCGGCTGCTGATGCGCTATCACATGCTCTACGCCCTGCCGCCGGTGGTGCTGGGGGTGATCCTGGGCCTGGGCGGCCTCAGCTACCCGCTGCTGATCGGCTATGGCCTCGCCGCCGGCTCGATCAGCGCCTTCGCCATCCCGACGCGCGATGCGCTGTTGCCCTTCGTGGCCAAAGGCAACCTGCCGCGCGCGGTGGCGCTGGCGACGGCGCTGCAGTTCGGCGGCCAGCTCATCGGCATCGCCTTCGCCTCGTCGGCCGACCGAGTCGGGCCGGTGCCGCTGCTCGGCCTGCACGCCTGCCTCGTGGCACTGGGCGCCATCGCCGTGTGGCGGCTGCCCAATCCGCCCGCCCACCCGCCGCATGCGCCGACCAGCTTCTGGCGCAGCGTTGCCGAGGGTGTGTCGGCGGCCGCGCGGTCTGACCAGATGTGGCCGGTGCTGCTGATCAACTTCGGCGTTGGCGTCTTCTATGTCGGGCCGTTCATGGCCGTGCTGCCGATCGCCGTACGCGACCACTACCACGGCGGCTCGGCCGAGCTCTCCTATATGAATCTCGCCTTCTGGGCGGCGACCATCGTCGCGGCGATGGCCTTCGCGACCCTCGCACGGCGTCTCACGCTGCGGGGCCGCTTGATCGCCGTGGCGGTGACGATGGGCGGGGGCGTGCTGATCACGCTCTCGACCCTGCCGCCGTTCCCGGTGTTCGTCGCGCTGATCTTCGTCTGGGGCATCGGCGCGGGCATCACCATGACCCAGAGCCGCACCATCCTGCAGATCATGGCGCCGCCCAGCCATCGCGCGCGCCTGATGTCGCTGTTCCAGCTTGGCCTGAGCGGCGGCGGTCCGATCGGCGCCTTCATCGCCGGCTTGATCGGTGCGGTGTGGGGCATCCGGATGGCGATGCTGCTGCCGGCGTTGGTGATGCTGCTGGCGATCCTGGTGATCGTGCTGCGGTCGCGCCTGCTGACGATGCGGACCGTCGAGTAGCGACTACTCCGCGGCGGCGCGACGGCCGAGGCCGAGCGTCTGCCAGACGTCCTGCAGGGCTGCGACCAGCCGGGTCATGTCGTCGTCCGAATGCAGCGGAGTCGGCGTGAGCCGCAGCCGCTCGGTGCCGCGCGGCACCGTCGGGTAGTTGATCGGCTGGACGTAGATGCTGTGGCGATCCATCAGCAAGTCGCTCGCCTGCTTGCAGAGGGCTGCGTCGCCCACCAGCACCGGCACGATATGCGTGACCGAGAGCATCACCGGCAGGCCGGCCGCGGTGAGGCGGCGCTTCAGGGTCGCGGCGCGCTCCTGGTGGCGGGTGCGCAGCTCCGAATGGGCACGGACGTGGCGGATGCTGGCCAGCGCGCCGGCGGCGATGGCGGGCGGCATCGAGGTTGAGAAGATGAAGCCCGAGCCGCAGGAGCGCACGAAGTCGACCGTCGCTTCGGTCGAGGCGATGTAGCCGCCGACCACGCCGAACGCCTTGGCGAGCGTGCCCTGGACGATATCGACCTTGTCGAGCACGCCGTCGCGCTCGGCCACGCCGCCGCCGCCCGCACCGTACATGCCGACCGCATGGACCTCGTCGAGATAGGCGAGGGCGCCGTAGCGGTGCGCGAGGTCGCACAGCTCGCCGATCGGCGAGATGTCGCCGTCCATCGAGTAGACCGATTCGAAGGCGACCAGCTTGGCCGTCGTGGGATCGGACGCCGCGAGGAGCTCCTCGAGATGGCCGAGATCGTTGTGCCGGAAGATGTGCCTTCTCGCGCCAGAGTGGCGGATGCCGGCGATCATCGAGGCATGGTTATAGGCGTCGGAGTACAGCTCGCAGCCCGGCAGCATCGCGCCCAAGGTCTGGAGAGTGGTCTCGTTGGCGACGTAGCCCGAGGTGAAGACCAGCGCAGCTTCCTTGCCGTGCAGCGAGGCGAGCTCGCGCTCGAGCGCCACGTGCATGGTGTTGGTGCCGGAGATGTTGCGGGTGCCGCCGGCGCCCGAACCCTGGGCGCCGACCGCGGCCTGCATCGCCTCGAGCACGACCGGATGCTGGCCCATCGCCAGGTAGTCGTTGCTGCACCACACCGTGACGTCGCGCACGGTGCCGTTGTGATGGAAGCGCGCGCGCGGGAAGGCGCCGACGATGCGCTCCAGCTCCGCGAACACGCGATAGCGGCCCTCGTCGTGCAGGCGCTGCAAATGACCGGTGAAGAAAGCCTCGTAGTCCATTCCTGACCTGTGTTTCCCCGGCGAAATTACTCGCCTCTCGCGCTCAGTTCTCGATCTTTTTGGTCGCGGATGGGGAAACACAATCAAGTGACGTAAATTGCGAATCGTTCGCAATTAGACGAGGAGTACCGTGATCAGGGCGGTTGTAAGGAAGAACGACACAGTCAGCAGGGGTAGTGCCCCCAAAAGCTTCGTTTGCGTCGACAGGCCCTCCCAGTAGCGCAGGGTAGTGAAGCCGGTGAAGAGAGCGAACAGGGCGCCGACCGCCCATAGCGCGAAGGCGATCGGCATGGCGACTGCGCCGCCGTCGCCTTCGATATCGATCATTCCGATCCCGACGATCGCCGGCAGGACCGAGGCGGCGAAGAATGCCACCGCCCAGATCGCCCGGTTGCGGATTCGCGCGTTGGTGCCGAGCGGCGGTGTCCAGTCGGGGCGTGCCCCGTCGGTCATGTCAGCCCTTGAACTTGCCTTCCGCCTTGAGCTCGCCCAGAGCGGCGTCGAGCGACTGGCGCAGGCGGTCGAACAGGTCGGCGAGTTCGGTCTCGTTGATGATCAGTGGCGGGCAGATGGCGATGCGGTCGCCCATGTTGCGGATGAACAGGCCGCGCTCGACCGCGTGGTTGTAGACCTTGAGTCCGGCTCCGTCGGCGACTATGTCGAACGCCTCCTTGGTCTTCTTGTCCTTCACCACCTCGAGCGCGCCGAACATGCCGATGCCCATGGCCTCGCCGACCAGCGGGTGATCGGCAAACGACTGAAGGTGCTTCTGGAAGATCGGGCTGAGCCGCTTGGCGTGACCGAACAGGTCGATGTCGTCGTAAATCTTCTGCGCCTCGAGCGCGACCGCGGCGGCGACCGGATGGCCGGAGTAGGTGAAGCCGTGGCCCCAGGTGCCGATCTTGTCGCTCTCGCTCATCAGCGCCTGGTAGACCTTGTCGGTGATCATCACCGCCGAGATCGGCAGGAACGAGGCCGACAGCGCCTTGGCGCAGGTCAGGATGTCCGGCTTGATGTTCATGGTCTGGCAGCCCCAGACATTACCGGTGCGGCCGAATCCGCAGATCACCTCGTCGGCGACGAACAGCATGTCGTACTTGCGGCAGACCGCCTGGATCTTCTCGTAGTAGCCCTTGGGCGGCACGATCACGCCGCCAGCGCCCATCACCGGCTCAGCAATCATCGCCGCGACCTCGTCGGCGCCGCCTTCCTGGACGATCAGGGCCTCGAGCTCCTCGGCGCAGCGCGTCGCGAACTGCTCCTCGGTCTCGCCCGGCTTGCCAAAGCGATAGAAGTGCGGGCAGCTCGTGTGGAGGATGCCCTGGATCGGCAGGTCGAAGGAGCGGTGGTTGGCCGGCAGGCCGGTCAGGCTCGCCGAGGCGACGGTGACGCCGTGATAGCCCTTGGTGCGCGAGACGATCTTCTTCTTCTTCGGCCGGCCGAGCGCATTGTTCATGTACCACACCATCTTGATGACGGTGTCGTTGGCCTCGGAGCCGGAGTTGGCGAAGAAGACCTTCGACATCTCGACCGGCGCCATCTGCTTCAGCTTCTCGGCCAGGTTGATCGCTGGCTCGTGGGAGCGCTGGTTGAAGGCGTGGTAGAACGGCAGCTGCTTCATCTGCTCGTAGGCGACCGTCGCCAGCCGCTCGTTGCTGAAGCCGAGCGCCGCGGACCACAGGCCGGCCATGCCCTCGATGTACTCCTTGCCGTCGTCGTCCATCACGTAGACGCCGCGGCCACGCACTATGGTCAGGGGACCCGACTGCTCGTGCTTCTTGAAGTTGGTGTAGGGGTGCAGGTGATGCGCAATG
>DASXQC010000730.1:0-11740 GCA_036493235.1 Reyranella sp. | reverse complement strand
GCTTCCGCCGCTCGACCTGCTGTCGCTGCCATCGCGGGTGAAGAGCGAGCCCAAGATCGACGAAAGCGCGCTGGAGCAGAATGCCCGCCTGCTCGAGACGGTGCTCGAGGATTTCGGCGTCAAGGGCCAGATCGTGAAGGTGCGCCCCGGTCCTGTCGTGACGCTCTACGAGCTCGAGCCCGCGCCCGGCACCAAGGCGAGCCGCGTGATCGGCCTGGCCGACGATATTGCCCGCTCGATGAGCGCGGTCTCCGCCCGCGTTGCCACCGTGCCCGGCCGCAACGTGATCGGCATCGAGTTGCCCAACGCCAAGCGCGAGACGGTGTTCCTGCGCGAGCTGCTGTCGACCAAGAACTACGAGGACAACCGCCTCGGCCTGCCGCTGGCGCTGGGCAAGGACATCGGTGGCGATCCGGTGATCGCCGATCTCGCCCGCATGCCGCACCTGCTGATCGGCGGCACCACCGGCTCGGGCAAGTCGGTGGCGGTCAACACCATGATCCTGTCGCTGCTCTACCGGCTGCCGCCGGACAAGTGCCGCTTCATCATGATCGATCCCAAGATGCTGGAGCTCAGCGTCTACCAGGACATCCCGCATCTGCTGACGCCCGTCGTCACCGAGCCGCGCAAGGCGATCGTGGCGCTGAAGTGGGTGGTGCGCGAGATGGAGGATCGCTATCGCGCGATGAGTGCCCAAGGCGTGCGCAACATCGCCGGCTACAACGAGAAGCTCGGCGAGGCGCGCAAGAAGGGCACGCTGCTGACCCGCAAGGTGCAGACCGGGATCGATCCCGAGACGCGCCGGCCGACCTTCGAGGAAGAGGAGATCGACCTCAATCCGCTGCCCTTCATCGTCGTGATCATCGACGAGATGGCCGACCTGATGCTGGTCGCGGGCAAGGAGATCGAGGCGGCCGTCCAGCGCCTGGCACAGATGGCGCGCGCCGCCGGCATCCATGTCGTGATGGCGACGCAGCGGCCGTCGGTCGACGTCATCACCGGCACCATCAAGGCCAACTTCCCGACCCGCATCTCGTTCCAGGTCACGTCCAAGATCGACAGCCGCACCATCCTGGGCGAGCAGGGCGGCGAGCAGCTGCTGGGCCAGGGCGACATGCTCTACATGGCCGGTGGCGGCAAGATCGCCCGCGTGCATGGGCCCTTCGTCTCCGACGGCGAGGTCGAGGACGTCGTGCGGCATCTGCGGGCGCAGGGCGCGCCGGCCTACATCGAATCCGTGACCGACGATCCCGAGGGTGAGGAAGGCAGCGGGCCGGGCGAGGGCGGCAGCGAGGAGGGCGAGAGTGACCAGCTCTACGACCAGGCGATCGCCCTGGTCGCGCGCGAGCGCAAGTGCTCGACCAGCTTCATCCAGCGCTACCTGCAGATCGGCTACAACCGCGCCGCCCGCATCGTCGAGCGCATGGAGCGCGAGGGCGTCGTGACCGCCGCCAACCATGTCGGCAAGCGCGAGGTCCTCGCGCGCGACATCGACGACAGGACGCGGTAGCCCGCGTCAGGACGCGGTAGCCCGCGTCAGGACGCGGTAATTCGCGTCAGGACGCGGTAATTCGCGTCAGGACCCGCTAGCTCCTGACCATCTTCACCATGCCGAGGTTCACGGCTTCGTTCATGAGCTGGACGAAGTGGCCCAGCACCTGCTGCAGCGCGGCGTCGTTCTCCGGCTTCTGGATGAAGCCCGGCGTCAGGATGTAGCGCCCGCGCTCCTTTTCCATGACGACATCGCGGGCAGCCAGTTCCTTGAGCTTGCGCCGCACCGTCTCGCGCGGGATGCCGGTCGCCTCGGCGATCGAGAAGGCGTTGACGCCGCGCTGTCCCTCGACGCCGACGACGATCCGGGTGTCGCCGAACGATTCGCGGAACCCCGGCACCCGCATCATGTGCTCGAGCCCGCCGACCGCGACCATGCCGGCGACGATCGCCTGGTCCATGTCGCCGAAATGCGCCTTGCGCCTCAGGATGTCGATGCGCTGGATGAAGCCCATGACGAGATGGATCATCGGCCGCGTATCCTCGCGCGCCATCTCGAAGCGTATGCCCTTGCCCGCCATGCGTACTCTTTGAAGGTTAGTCGGTTTCGTCGTCAACCCAGCGCACCAGGCCGAGCTTCACGCACTCGTTCATGAACTGCAGCGTGTCGCGCATGCCGCGATCGATGATATCCATGTTTTCCGGTGTCTGGATGTAGCCCGGCTTCATGACATAGCCGCCGCGTGTCTTCTCGACGATCACGCCACGCTCCAGCAGGAGCTTGAGCTTGCGCCTCACGGTCTCGCGCGGAATGCCGGTGGCCTGCGAGATCGTCAGCGCGTTCACCGGCCGCTGGCCCTCGGTCCCGATCCTGTTCTCGAAGTTGCCGAACTTTTCGATGAAGTCGACCTTGCGCGCTTCATGCTCGATCGCCGCCAGGCCGACAGTCTCGCCGACCGCGGCGAGGTCGAGATCGCCCGAATAGAGACCGCGCCGGTCCTGGTCGGTGCGGTGCAGGAAATTCATCAGCAGATGGATGAACGTCCGCGCATCGTCGCGGCCGCGCACCAGCTGCAGATGGCCCTTGCGCTGACCCGATGCCTGTCTGCTTTTGCTCATGCCTACTGCATTTCCCCAGCCCCTTGTATTGAGGAAGGTGGATGAGAGTGCAAATACAATATTTCTTCCCGATTTGACGTGCCTTTAAGACGTGCCCACGACGATGACCCCCCGGGGGGCCAGCAGCAGGCTCACCGGACTGCCGAGACCGAGCGGCCGCTCGACGCGCGGGCACGTGGCGAACAGCAGGCCGGCGGCTGTATCGATCGAATATTCCATGTGCGTGCCGAGATAGCTCGCCTTGGCGATCGTGCCGGGCAGTGCGCCGGCGGGGCCTGGCGTCGTCTCGACGGTGATGGCTTCGGGCCGGATGGCGACCGTCACGTCACCATCGACGGCGGACTCATTGGCCAGGTCGATCTCCGTGTCGCCCAGCCGCAAGCGGACCTGCTGTGGCCCGATCCGCCGCACGTGGCCCTTGGCGGGATTCGATTCGCCCATGAAGCGGGCGAGGAATGGCGTCGCCGGTCGTTCGTAGAGATCGCGCGGTGGGCCCTGTTGCTCGATGCGCCCGGCGTTCATGACGACGATGCGGTCAGAGACGGCCATCGCCTCCTGCTGGTCGTGGGTGACATAGACGACCGTGAGGCCGAGCCGCTGCTGCAGCTCGCGGATCTCCTCGCGCATCTGCCGGCGCAGGCGCGCGTCGAGATTGGAGAGCGGCTCGTCGAACAGGAGCACCGAGGGCTTCAGCACCAGGGCGCGGGCGACGGCGACGCGCTGCTGCTGTCCACCCGACAGCTCAGAGGGCTGACGCTGTCCGAAGCCTGTGAGACCGACCTGCGCGAGCCCATCGGTCGCCTGTTTCACCGCCTCCTCGCGGCCCAGCCCCGAGCGGCGCAGGCCATAGGCCACGTTCTCCAGCACGCTCATGTGCGGGAACAGCGCGTAGGACTGGAAGACCATGCTGACGTCGCGTTGCGTGGCCGACAGATGCGTGACGTCGCGGCCGGCGATCTCGATGCGGCCCTCGCTGGGCAGCTCGAGGCCGGCGATCATGCGGAGCGTCGTGGTCTTGCCGCAGCCTGAGGGGCCGAGCAGCGTCACCAGCGTGCCGCTGTCGACGGTGAAGCTGATGCCTGCGACAGCGGTGGTCGTGCCGTAACGCTTCACGACATCGGTGAACCGCACGCTCATGCGACGCTCCCTTGCGGCGGCGCGGCACGGCGGCCGAGCCGCCGGTCGCCCACCAGGCCCTGGATCAGAAGAATGACCGCCAGCATCAGCACGATCAGCGCACAGCTATAGGCAATGGCGAGACCGTAGTCGCCATTGATGACCCGCAGCACGATGTACGTGGTGGCGAGGTCGTACTCCGCCGTCACCAGGAAGACGACGGCGCTGACCGTCGTCACCGCGCGCACGAAGCCATAGACCAGCGCGCCGACGATGGCCGGCCGCAGCAGCGGCATCACGATGAAGTAGAGGGTCTGCACCGCCCGTCCGCGCAGCGTGGCCGAGGCCTCGTCGAGGCTGCGGTCGATCTGGCTCATCGCTGCCATGCCGGCGCGCAGGCCGACCGGCATGTTCCGGAAGACGAAGCAGATCACGATGATCAACGCGGTGCCGGTGAGCTCGAGCGGCGGCACGTTGAAGGCGAAGACGTAGGCGACGCCGATCACGGTGCCCGGTACGGCGAAGGACAGCATGGCAGCGAATTCGAGCACCCCGCGGCCGGCAAAGCGCTGGCGCACCATCAGCCACGCCGCCACCAGACCGAGCGCAGCTGTGACCGGGGCGGCGATGGCGGCGAGCTCCACCGTGGTCCAGAACGAGTTCCACGCTGCGCCGGACCAGATCAAGCCAGTGGGCGAGCGTTCGATCGAGAAGGCCTTGGTGTAGTGCATGAGCGTCGGCGTGTAGTCGCGCCCCCACACCTTCACGAAGCCGCCGGCGAAGACGAAGGCATAGAGCAACGCTGTGAACGCCGCCCATGGCAGCGCGATCCAGCTGGCGGCGCGCCGCACCGCGCGCGGCAGCGGCGTCGGCAGGCCGCCGTCGCCCTTGCCCGAGATCGTGGCGTAGGACCGGTCGCCCACGATGCGCCGCTGCACGAAGAACGCGCCGAGCGCGAAGCCCAGCAGCAGGAGGGCGAGCGCCGCTGCGCGCCCATAGTCGAGCTGGGCGCCGACCACCGCGAAATAGATCTCGGTCGATAGCACGCCATAGTCGCCGCCGAGCACGATCGGATTGCCGAAGTCGGCGATACTCTCGATGAAGCCGACGAGGAACGCGTTGGCGAGGCCCGGCAACATCAGCGGCAGGGACACCGTGGTGAAGGTCGCCCAGCGGTCGGCGCGCAGGGTTTGCGAGGCTTCCTCGAGTGTCGGGCTCACCCCTTCGACGACGCCGATCAGCACCAGGAAGGCGACCGGCGTGAAGGCGAAGAGCTGGGCGAGCAGGAGGCCCGGCAAGCCGTAGATCCAGCGCGTCGGCTGCACGCCGAACGACCAGTCGAGGAGTTGGTTCACGAGGCCGGAGCGGCCGAACACCAGGATCAGCGCCAGGCCGATCACGAACGGCGGCGTGATGATCGGCAGGACCGTCAGAACGCGTAGCGTGCGGCGGAAGCGGACGGCGGTGCGCGTGACGATCAGGGCGAAGGCCAACCCCAGAGCCGTCGATCCGGCGCCGCAGCACAGCGCAAGGAACAGCGTATTCCAGGCGACGCCGCATTTGCCGCCGCCGGTCAGGCAGGTCAGCCCCCAGATCTTCGCTTCCGCCAGGCGTTGGAAGACCAACAGCGGACGCACGGCGCCGTCCTGGTCCTGGAAGGCCTGCGCCAGGATGTGAAGGATCGGCCAGGCGGTGAACAGCAGGATCGAGGACGTTACCGCGGTCATCGCGCCGGCGACGAAGGCATCGCCGCCGAACGCACCACGCAACGCGAGGCCGATCGACAGCAGCGACAGGAACGCGATGAGCACGATTGTGCCGCCGGCGCCGATCCCGAATTGTCGTCCGTCCAGCTCGCCGAACGACGCGGTGAGCCAGTTCGCGGTCCAGCCGTGTAGGCCGATCGCGAAGGCCTGGACTGCGAACAGGGCAAGCCCGACGACGCTCGTCGCCATCAGACACGCGCCGCGGCGGGCCGCCGCCATCGGCAGCAGCGCGACGGCGAAGCAGCCGGCCAGCGCAGCCAGTGGCGGCGCGAGCCACCACTTGCCGTGCACGACGATCTGCGCCAGCCCGTCCGCCGCGGTGTCGTCGGACCACAGACCCGCCAGCCAGGCGCCCGAGCCGAGACCGTCCTGCAGTGCGTACCAGGGCAGCAGGACGGCGGCGAGCAGGCCCGCGGCCGACCAGGCGACGGCGGGGCGCGACATCAGGGCTTGGGCAGGTTGCCCACCTCGTTGTCCCAGCGCTGGATCAGGCGCTTGCGTTCGGCCGACTTGCCGTACTTGGCCTGGTCGTAGTCGATCAGCTTGATCTCGGAGAACTTCGGCGCCTCCGGCGGCAGCGGCGTCGCCTTGTTGGACGGCACCTGGAACTGCTTGGCTTGCGCGGCGAGCTTCTGCGCCTCGGGCGTCAGCGCCCAGTCGTAGAACTTCCTGGCATTGGCGAGATTGCGTGCGCCCTTGACGATGCTCATTGAGCCGATCTCGTATCCCGTGCCCTCGCACGGCGTCGTCACCTTCACCGGGAAGCCCGCCAGCGCCTCGGTTACGCCGTCATGGATGAAGCTGATGCTGACGCCGGTCTCGCCGCGCGCCACCGCCTTGATCGGCGCAGTGCCGGAGCGGGTGTAGGCGTTGACGTTGACATGCAACTTCTTCAGGTAATCGAACGCCTTGTCCTCGCCCATGATCTGCACCAGCGTGGCGATCGCGACATAGGCGGTGCCCGACGAGTTCGGGTTGGCCATCTGCACCTCGCCCTTGAAGTCCGGCTTAAGCAGGTCGGCCCAGCAGGCCGGCGGCTTCACGCCCTTCTTGGTGAGGAGCTCGGTGTTGTAGCCGTAACCCAGCGCGCCCATGTAGATGCCCACGGTCTTGCCGCCGGAGTCGGTGTTCTGCTTGACCGCCCACGGATGGAGATCGGCAAGCTTGGGCGACTTGTAGGGTTCGGTGAGCCCTTCCTCGGCCGCCTGCAGGTGCGGATCGCCGGTGCCGCCGAACCACACGTCGCCCTTGGGATTCTGCGCCTCGGCCTTGAGCTGGGCGATGGTCTCGCCCGAGCCCTTCTGGTTCATCGACACCTTGATGCCGGTCGCCTTCTGGAACTCGTTGGCGGCGAGCGTGCACCACTCGACCTGGACCGAGCAGTAGACGTTCAGCACGCCCTGCGCTGAAGCTCCTGGCGCGATCGAGGCCAGAACGGCAGCGCCGATGGCGCCTAGAATGGTTTTCTTCATGTCTCCTCCTGTTATTCGCCGGAACGCCGGACGATGAATTTTGCTGCCGACAGGTCGAAGGCCGATCCGGTTCGGCGCAGATGCCTCTTTATGTGGTCGACAAAGTCCCTGTCGGATCGCGGGCGGCGCCTGTCGTCGAGTACGACAGGATAGGACGCAACGAGGCGATCCTGCAGGAACACGTCGACAATCCTTCGCTCCATCACTCAACTCAATACGTGCACGCCGTCGATATCGAACTGAAAGGACACCGCATCGCCCGGCGCCAACCGGCCCTTGCCGCTGGCTGCCACCTGCAAAACCGTGTCGCCGAACGCCACTTGATAGTCGGTCTTCTCGCCGAGGAAGGTGCGCCGCAGGATGCGCGCCGCTCCTGCGGCATCAGCCCGAAGCGAAATCATCTCCGGCCGCACGACGAGTGTCACGGTGGTGCCCATTGGCTTGCCGGAGGTCAGCATGAGGCGCAGGCCGTCCACTTCGACGTCCTGCGCCGACGTCACGCGCGCCTCGAGCAGGTTGGCGCGGCCGATGAAGCGGGCGACGAATTCGCTGGCAGGACGATAGTAGAGATCCTCGGCCGTGCCCTCCTGCGCCACGACGCCCTTGTCCATGACGGCGATGCGGTCGGAGATCGCCATCGCCTCTTCCTGGTCGTGCGTGACATAGACCGTCGTGATGCCGATCCGCTTCTGCAGGGCCCGGATCTGCTCGCGCATCTCGACGCGCAGCTTGGCGTCGAGGTTGCTGAGCGGTTCGTCGAACAGCAGCACCTTGGGACGGAAGACCACGGCGCGGGCCAGTGCCACGCGCTGCTGCTCTCCGCCCGAGAGCTGGTGGGGCTGCTGGCGCTCGTAGCGGGCGAGGCCGACCAGCTCGAGGACCTCGGATACCGAGCGCGTGATCTCGGCTTCCGGCCGCCCCTGCACGCGCAGGCCATAGGCGACGTTCTCGAAGATCGAGAGATGCGGGAACAGCGCGTAGTTCTGGAACACGAAGCCGATACCGCGCCGGTTGGGCAGCACATGCGTGACGTCGCGGCCGTCGATCGAGATCGTGCCTTCGTCGGGCTCCTCGAAGCCGGCGATCATGCGCAAGGTCGTCGACTTGCCGCAGCCCGACGGGCCGAGCAGCGTCAGCAGCTCGCCGGTCGCGACCGACAGGCTGACCTGGCGCACGGCATAGACCTCGCCCTTCACGGTATGGTCGAAGCGCTTGGAGATGCGGTCGAGCTGGATGCTGATCGGAGCCATCGTCATCCTCCCAACAGGCTGCGCGCGGCCGCGCCGGCGGTCGGCGTGCGCAGCCGGGTCAGCACCAGGCTGAGGCCCGAGACGACGGCGAACACCACGACGATCACGAACACCGAGAAGGCCGCAGCCGGTCCGAGCGCCAGCTCGGTCATGTTCTCGAGGATGCGCACGGTGATCAGCGTCCAGCTGAGCGACACCAGGAAGATGGTGGCGCTGATCGCCGTCATCGAGCGGATGAACACGACACCGAGGCCGGCGAAGAAGGCCGGTGCGATCAGCGGCAGCGTCACGCGGCGGAAGGTCGTGCCGCTGCCGGCGCCGAGGCTGGCCGAGGCCTCCTCGAGGCTGCGGTCGATCTGCTGCAGCAGCGCGACGGTGGCGCGGATGCCGGTCGGGCTGTAGCGGAAGATGTAGCAGGCGACGATGATCAGGGCGCCGCCGGTCAGCGCCAGGGGCGGATCGTTGAAGGCGATCAGGTAGGCGATGCCGACGATGGTGCCGGGCAGCGCGTAGTTGAGCATCGACACGATTTCCATCGCCTGCCGGCCCGGGAAACGGCGGCGCGCGATCAGGTAACCGACCAGTACGCCATAGAGCCCGCCGAGCGGCATGCCGATCAGGGCGATGATCAGCGTGTCGCGGATCGCCGGCAGCCCCTCGGTGAAGATCACGCGGTAGTGCTGCCAGGTGAAGCTGTTGTTGGCGCCGAACGCCACCACGACCGAGGCGTAGAGCAGCAGGGCGTAGAAGTAGAGAATGGCGATGGCGACCAGCGCGGTGCCGATGACGAGCACCGCCGAGGCCCACGGCGCGATCGCCCGGCTGCGCGAGCGCTGGCCGACCTTGCCGCTCACGGTGACGTAGACCCGGCGGCCGACCCAATAGCGCTGTAGCAGGTAGACCGCCGCTGCCGGCACCAGCAGCATCAGCGACAGCACGGCGCCGCCCTTGAAGTCGAACATGCCGGTGATCTGCAGATAGGCCTGAGTCGGTAATACGGCGAAACTGTTGCCGGCCAGGATCAATGGCGTCGCGAAGTCGGCGAGCGAGGCGGCGAACAGCAGCAGGAAGGCGTTGGCGAAACCTGGCACCGCGAGCGGCAGGGTGACGGTGCGGAAGATGCGCCAGCGCGAGCCGCCGAGGCTGAACGCCATCTCCTCGAGGTTGGGATCGATCGCGGCCAGGATCGGCCGGAGCGTGAGATAGGCGATCGGGAAATAGGTCAGTGTCTCGGCGAGCGTGGTGCTCCAGAAGCCGTAGGCGCTGATGTTGTCGAGGCCGAGCAGGTCGTGACTGATGAAGCCCTTGGGCCCGAACGAGAAGACGATGGCGATCGACGTGGTGAAGGGTGGCGAGACGAGCGGGAGCAGCGTGGCGGCGTCGAGAGCCGTCAACCATCGCCGTCCCAAGCCCCCGCGCACCGCCGTCAGGGCGAACAGGAAGCCGAGCAGTGTACCCAGCATGCCGACGCTGGTGGCAAGGACCAGGCTGTTGAAGAACGCTGCGCGATTGCTGGCGTCGGCGACTGCCGAGAGCAGCGGTTCGAGCGTGACCTTGCCGTCGTCGCTGAAGGCACGAGCCAGCAGCTCGGCCAGCGGATAGAGCACGAACAGCGCCAGCAGTAGCCACAGCACTGCGATGACACCGAGCAGCACCGGATCCCGCAGGATCCGGCGCCCATCGCCCGCGATACCGGCGGCCATTTGCTACGGCAGCACTTCCTTGACCCAACGCTCGACGATGCGCTTGCGGTTGGCACCGGCGTACTCGTCGTCGATCGGGAAGATGGTGGCCCCCTTCAGCACCGCGGCGAGCGACGGATCGGTCTTCACGTCCGGATTCGCCGGGACGAAGTTGATCTTGTGCTCCGAAAGCTTGGACTGCATGGCAGCACTGGTGGCGAAGTCGATCAGCTTCTTACCGCCCTCGGGGTTCTTTGCCCCCTTGATCAGGGCGATTGCCTCGGCCGCTGAGCCGATACCTTCCTTGGGGAAGCTGATGACGACGTCGTAGCCCTTGGCCTTGGTCTCGAGCGCGTCGACGATGAAGAAGATGCCGCCGCCTGCCTGGCCCAGTCCGACCGGCAGCGTGCCGCCGCCGCCGCTCTTGGTATAGACCTGCACGTTCTGCCGCAGCTTCTTCAGGTAGGCGAAGCTTTTCTCTTCGTCGCGCTTGTTCACTTCGAGCACAGAGAAGATGCGCGTCACTGCGGTGCCCGAGGTGCGGGCATCCGCCATCTGGAGCTGGTTCTTGTAGGTGGGATTGAGGAGATCGTCCCACGACTGCGGCGGCTGCAGGTTGTGGCTCTTCAGGAACGCGGCGTTGGTCATGAACACCAGCGGATCGTCGGCGATTGCCGTCCACTGGCCGTCGGCATGCTTGAAGCGCGCCGGCAGCTTGTCGAACGACGGCGACTTGTAGGGCTGGAAGATGTTTTCCTTGATGCCGGCGGCGAAGGTCTCGACCGGGCCGCCGAACAGCACGTCGATGCGCGGGTTGTTCTTCTCGGCGATCACGCGGGCCAGCGCCTCGCCCGAGGAGAAGCGGATGAAGTTGACCTTGATGCCGGTCGCCTTCTCGAACTCCTCGAACATCGGCCGGGCGTAATTCTCCGGCCAGATCGAGTAGACGTTCACCGGATCGGCGGCTTGGGCAGAAGCCAGCCCGGCCAGCCAGACGGCCAGCGCCAGCATCGAAAAATGCAGTCTTTTCATGGGCTTCCCCCAGTATGACAGTTTTGTTACTTGGGGAGATATTGGCCCATTTGCCGAGCCGACGCCATTTCCGAATGACGTCCTTGGGCGCCAAACGGCTTATCCACCGCGACTCATATCTGTAACGGAAGCGTCTCCGACCTGCAGCCGGCAGCCGTTACGCAGCCTCTCAAGGGGCGCGTTGCGGAGTATTGCATGCTGCGGCTGGACGGCGTGGTGAAGAAGTTCGGCGACAAGCGCGCCGTCGACGGCATCTCGCTCGTGGTGCCGAAAGGCCAGCTCGTCGGCGTGATCGGCCAGTCGGGCTCGGGCAAGTCGACCCTGCTGCGGATGATCAATCGCCTGAACGATCCCAGCGCCGGCCGCATCTTCTTCGAAGGCACCGAGGTCACCACGCTCAAGGGCCGCGAGCTGCGCCAGTGGCGCGCGCGCTGCGCCATGATCTTCCAGCAGTTCAATCTCGCTGGCCGTCTCGATGTGTTGACCAACGTCATGATGGGCCGCGCCTTCCACGCGCCGCTGTGGCGCGCGCTGCTCAAGCTCTGGACCGACGAGGAGAAGGCGATGGGCCTCTCCGCGCTCGAGGGCCTCGATATCGGCCGGCTGTCCGGCCAGCGCGCCGACACCCTCTCGGGCGGCCAGCAACAACGCGTCGCGATCGCCAGAGCGCTGATCCAGGAGCCCGAGATGATCCTCGCCGACGAGCCGATCGCCTCGCTCGACCCGCGCAACACCCAGGTGGTGATGGACGCGCTGCAGCACATCAACAAGCACTTTGGCATCACCGTGATGGTGAACCTGCACAGCCTCGA
>DASXQC010000729.1:0-4174 GCA_036493235.1 Reyranella sp. | reverse complement strand
ACGCACCCTGCCTGTGCGGCGCGACCTGGCCCGCGATGGCGTCGGCCTCGGGAGAATAGCTCAGCGCCTTGTAGCCCAGCCGCTCTGCCGCCATCGCCGTCATGCGGCCAAGCTGCCCGCCGCCCAGGATGCCGATGGTCGATCCCGGCGGGATGATAGTGTCCGTCATGCTAGCGATGGGCCGGGACGTCGTCCGATGGGGCCTCGGCTACAGCTGCGGTCTGCCGGGCCCGCCATTGGGCCAGTGCCGCGGCGATCTTGGCATCGCCAAGCCCGACGATCGAGGCCGCCAGAAGGGCTGCATTGATCGCACCGGAGCGGCCGATCGCCAGGGTGCCGACAGGTATCCCGGCCGGCATCTGGACAATGGAAAGAAGACTGTCCTGGCCCTTCAGGGCGGCGCTTTCGACCGGAACGCCCAGCACCGGCAGGGTGGTGAAGGCCGCCGTCATGCCCGGCAGGTGGGCGGCCCCCCCGGCACCGGCGATGATCACCTTCAGCCCGCGCCTTTGCGCAGTTTCCGCATAGGTCGCCATGCGCCTGGGCGTCCGGTGGGCCGAGACGATCCTGGCCTCGAACGGCACGCCCAGCTCCTCGAGGGTGGCAGCGGCATGCTTCATGGTGGCCCAGTCGGACTGGCTGCCCATGATCACGCCGACCACGGCCTTGCGGGGCGGCTTGGGGGAAGCTTTCGGCATTCGTCTCTCAGGCGATGATGTCGGGGATGAGCTGGCTTTCCAGCCTTGTAATCTGGTCCTTGAGCCCGAGCTTGCGCTTTTTCAGGCGCTGGAGCTGAAGCTGGTCGAAGGGCGCGCGCTCGATCAGGCGATCGATCACCTCGTCGAGGTCGCGGTGTTCGATCCTCAAGACCTCCAGCTTGGCCCTGATCGCCTCGACGTCCAGCGGGTCGGTGTCGTTGCTCATCGGCTTTGCGCCGTGTACCCCTTCGGCCCGCCGGTGCCAACTGCGATGTCGGACTTCCTTCCCCACCCCTTCTGGAACTTCTCGCTCGAGCTCTATGCCGGCGAGGGGGTGGCGGAGGCGTGCCTGGACCTGCAGGAGCGGCGCGGCTGCGACGTCAACATCCTGCTCTATTGCTGCTGGCTCGCCGCTTCGGGCCGCAAGACGCTGACCGCCGAGCGCCTGCGGTCCATCCTCAAGGTCAGCGACGTCTGGCAGGCCGAGATCGTACGACCCTTGCGCCAAGTGCGCCGCCTCCTGAAGGACAAGCCTTGGCTCGAGACCCTGCCCGAGACGGTCGACGCTGCGCGCCGCCGGGTGGCCGACGCCGAGCTTGCCGCCGAGCATGCCGAACAGCTCAAGCTCGCCAGCCTCTACGCCCCGCCGGCCGACCGCGATCGCCCGGCCGAGAAGCGCCTGCGCTCGGCGGTCGGCAATCTCGGCGTCTATGCGGTGTGCCTGGGTGTGGTGCCAGACGCCAGGGATCGCGATGCGGTGGCGACGATGATGGCGGCCTGCTTCCCCACACTGCTGCGCGAGGAGATCGACCGAACGGTCGGTGTCACCGTTTAACTCCAGCGCTTGACCTTGCCGGTGTCGAGATCGAACAGGTCGAGGACGCGCCCGATCGTATGATCAATGACGTCGTCCAATGTCTTGGGCCTGTTGTAGAATGCCGGCACCGGCGGCGCGATGATCGCGCCCATCTCGGCGAGCGTTGTCATGTTGCGCAGGTGGATAGCGTGAAGTGGCGTCTCCCGTGCAACTAAAACCAGACGGCGGCGTTCCTTGAGCACGACGTCGGCGGCTCGCGTCAGCAGGTTGCTGGTGATGCCGTTAGCGATCTCGCCCAGGCTGCGCATCGAACAGGGGGCCACGATCATACCGATCGTCCGGTAGCTACCACTCGAAATCGCAGCCGCGAGATCGTCGATTCGGAATGCCACATCCGCGAGCCGCCGCACGTCCTCGACCTTGAAATCGGTTTCATGCGCGAGCGCGACTTCGGCCGTGCGCGTCATGACGAGGTGCGTCTCGACGGGCAACTTCTCGAGCGCCTGCAAAAGACGCACGCCGTAGATCACCCCGGACGCGCCGGAAATGCCTACGATCAGTCTCTGGTCAGCCATCCTGACTTAATCCTACAGAATTGTGCACAGCGGTGGGAGAGGAGGTTGATTCGGGCAGTCCCAGGAGTCACATAATGTACACTGCCAACCAGCACGTGGAGGTCCTCCCGATGAGCACCGTCGACCACATCGAAGCGCTGAAGGCCAAGCATGCTTCGCTAGAGCATGCGATCGATGAGGAAAATTCCCGACCACATCCCGACGACGATGCGATTTGCAGCCTCAAGAAGCGAAAGCTCCAGATCAAGGACGAGATCAGCCGGCTAAGGGGCGACGAAGTCCGACCACATTAGCCACACACCCCCATTCAGTCCTGCGAGGCGCGCTCCGCGGCCGTCATGATCGGCCGCGTGCAGCGCGCTTTTCAGTTTGGGGTCAATTGATGCGGTGCAGGTTAACGAGCCAGGAGGTCGGGCCGAGCGCTCCCCGCGAGTAGCCTTCGCAGTCGGCGACATTGTCGGCGCCGCGCCGGCAGACCAACTGGTCGGCGTACCAGTGCGAGCCGTCGTTGCAGGTCGTGTCCTGGTCGCGCAGCGCCAGGTTGGGACCGTTGAATACCGCGCGTGCGCTCGTGCGGCAGGCAGTGCGGCCGCGCCGCCATTCGAGGCTGCCGTTGCCGTTGGCATCGAAGCAGTAGGACGACACCCCCATCTGCATCTGCATCGGCTCGTGCTTGAACGGATCAGTGCGCCAGCAGCCGGCCATGAACGAGAAGTCGCGCGTCGGAGTCGTCGGCATGCGCATCTTTCCATCGAATGGGCGCTGCGGCTGGGGTGGGGGCGGTGCCGGCGCAGGCTTGGGTGTCGGCGGCGGCACGGCGTTGGCGGTCTGCGGCGGCTTGGGCGGCTCGGGAGGCTTGCAGACGGAGACCCGCTTCTTGAGCTCGCCTTCGATCGCAGCAAGCTCGAGCCGCAACGCCTTCGCGCGCGCCTGCTCGGTCGACAGCGACGCCTTGATCCCGGGCAGCGGGTCGGGCGGCGCGATCGCGGGGGCGGGCGCATCGGGACCTTCGTGCGTCGCCATCGCCGTTTCGGGATCGGCCGGCAGCAGTTCGCGCAGCAGCCACGCGCCGCCCAGCAGGAGCAGCAGCAGGGGAAGCGCGAGCAACAGGCTGCGAAACCACGGGATGGTGCGCGGCACGGTGCGTACCGATAAAGGGCGCAGGGGCAGCGGTCGCACCAGCGGCGCCGGCGGCGGCGCATCGAGCACCGAGCGCCGTTGCGGAACGCGCGGCAGGGCGGGGCCCATCAGGCTGGCCGCCGCCTCCTTCTCGTAGCCCCAGCACACGACTACCGGTCGGTCGCCGACCAGGAAGACGAACGACTCGGCCGGCTTCTTCGCCGCGAGTTGCAGCGAGCGGCCGATCAGGCCGCTATCCTCGCCCTGGCCCGCGGCCGCAAGCGTCGCGCCGAAGCGGCCGATGTCGCCCAGCGCCGAGTCGACCTGTGCGAGGATCGCGCTGCGCCGTGCGGGATCGTCGAGATCGGCAACCTTGTGCACCTCGCCGGTCCAGCCGGCGTACCAATCGATCGCCTTGCCGTCCTCGTGCAACTGCGGGTCGGCCAGAAGGTCGGCCGCGCCGTCGCCCAGCCGGCGGCGGACTGCCCCGCGGAGCTGCGCCGCCCAGTTGTGCAACGGCTCCCCGCGTACGCCCAGGGGACGCACGCCGGTGCGCGTGGTGACGATCAGCGTGCTTTCGCCGGCCATGGTCGCGACGAGATTAACCGGCCGATTGTGGCGCGGCGATGGTTACGCGGCGACGGCTTTGGCCCAGTCGCGCAGCACGAACTTCTGGACCTTGCCGGTCGACGTCATCGGAAGCTCGCGGAACACCACGTAGCGTGGGCACTTGTAGGAGGCGAGGTTGGTGCGGCAGTGCTGGATGATGTCGTCGGCGGTCGCCGCGGCGCCCGGTTTCAGTACGACGAATGCGCACGGCGTCTCGCCCCATTTCTCGTCGGGCTTGGCGACCACCGCGACGTTGAGGACGTCGGGATGCTTGATGATCACGCCCTCGACCTCGATGGTCGAGATGTTCTCGCCGCCCGAGATGATGATGTCCTTGGAGCGGTCGCGCAGCTCGA
>DASXQC010000728.1:0-1543 GCA_036493235.1 Reyranella sp. | reverse complement strand
CCCAGCATGCCGTTGACGAACATGCCCATGATGGCGCCGCCGATCAGCAGCGAGTTGGCGTCGGTGAGCTGCGAATAGGCCAGCACCATGATGAAGGCGCCGGCCTGGAACGTCAGCAGCGCCGGCCGCCGCCCGATGTGGTCGGCGAACACGCCGAACAGCCAGATGCCGAACGCCATGCCGAGGATGGTCACCGCGGTCCACAGCGCCGACTGCGTCAGGCCGAATTTGAACTGTGTCGACAGATAGCTCGGCAGCCAGATCATCACGCCGTAGTAGCCGAAGTTCTGCACCGAGCAGAGAATGAACATGCCGAGGCTGATCTTGGTCGTCGGCCCGTCCTTCACCAGCAGCCGCAGCGGCCCCGCCGAGCGCGGCCGCGCGGCGCGGTCGACGAAGATCTTCGGCTCGCCGACATACCAGCGCACCGCAAACGCGATGACGCCGGGAATGAGCCCGACGACGAACATGCCGCGCCAGCCGATCTGCGGCAGCAGCCATGGCGTGACCAGCGCCGCGCACAGCACGCCGGCCTGCCAGCCGAGCGCCACATATGAGGTCGCCCGCGCGCGCTTGCTGGCCGGCCACGCCTCCGCCACCAGCGCCATGCCGATGCCGAACTCGCCGCCGAGGCCTAGCCCCGCGATGGTGCGGTACACCAGAAGGTCCCAGTAGCCCTGCGCCAGCGCGCACAGCCCGGTGAATACCGCGAACAAAAGGATGGTCCAGGTCAGCACCCGCACCCGGCCGTAATAGTCGGCCAGCATGCCGAACAGGATGCCGCCGGCGACCGCGCCGACCAGTGTCCAGGTCACCAGCGAGCCGGCCTGCGGCGGCGTCAGATGCAGCTCGGCCGAGATCGCCCGCAGCATGAAGCCGAGGATCAGCAGATCGAAGCCGTCCATGGCGTAGCCGATCGCCGAGGCGAACAGCGCCTTGCGCGCTTCGGTGTCCGGGTTTGCATCCGCGAAACTTGTGGTGCTGGTCATGCTGGCCTCCCCGCCGGTGAGGGGATAGTCAAGACCGCGGGTGATTTTGATTCAAGCTGGGCTCCGAGCCTGTTGAAAGCTTGCGACGACGCGTTCGCTTGCCAGCGCGCAATACGTCCGGCAGCATGCGGCGCGTTTTTCACCGAGCTCCAGCCCGCATTGAGGTCAAAGTGGTCGAACCTGTCCTGCTGCTCGGTGTCCCGGTCGATTTCATCCTGTTCGCGCTGACGCTGGTCGGCGTCGCGCTGTTCCACCATCACACCCTGCCGATCGCGGTTGCCGGTCTGGTCGCGATCACCCTCTACAAGCTCGGCTTCACCAGCTTCAGGGAAGGCACGGGCCTGCCCGGCCTCGGCGTGCACATGGCGCACGAGTGGGTGATCCTGACCAATCTGTTCCTGCTCCTGATGGGCTTCGCGCTGCTGTCACGTCACTTCGAGCAGAGCGGCATTCCTGACGAGATGCCGGCGCTGCTGCCCGACGACTGGAAGGGCGGCGCGGTCCTGCTGGTGCTGGTCGCCGTGATTTCGAGCTTCCTCGACAACATCGCGGCG
>DASXQC010000727.1:0-3372 GCA_036493235.1 Reyranella sp. | reverse complement strand
GTCGACGCCTTCGTGCGGCCAGTTGCCGGTGTGATAGGTCGGGCCTGCGAAGTCGGCGAGGCCAGCGATCTTCGGCGTGTTGGGCGCCGACAGGCAGCCCAGCGCGGTGACGACGAATCGAGCAACGAGGCGGTCGTTCTTGTCGGTCTCAACGATCCAGGTGTTGTCGTTCTCGTCTAACGTCGCTTTCGTCACGCGCGTGTCGAATCGGATGTCGCGGCGCAGGTCGAAGCGTTCGGCGACGTGGTTGGCGTATTTCAGTATCTCGGGCTGGGTGGCGTAGCGCTCGGTCCACTCCCACTCCTGCTCGAGGGCGGGATCGAACTGGTAGGAGTACTGCACGCTCTCGACATCGCAACGCGCGCCGGGATAGCGGTTCCAGTACCACGTGCCGCCGACACCCCCGCCCGCCTCGAGCACGCGCGCCGAGAAGCCCAGGCCCCGCAGCCGGTGCAGCATGTACATCCCGGCGAACCCGGCGCCAATCACGATGACGTCGAAATCTGGTTTCATGCCATTTGGATAAGGTCGCTGACCGCGTTCCGCAAGCTCCCGTCGTCCCGAGCGAAGCCGAGGGACCTTCTCTCCACACCAATGGTTTCGCAGGTAGAGAAAAGGTCCCTCCACCGCTTCGCTAAAGCCCGGAACTTGTTCCGGGCGAGTCGGGACGACGGTAGGATATGCCATGCCTGACGCTCTCCCCGCCCTCACCCTGATCGCCATGCCCGGCCGCCGCCGGCAGATGATCGACCTCTGCCGCGACGCCGAGCGCCGTGGCTTCACCGGCATCTACGTGCCGAGCCCGATGGGCAACATGTCGATGTGCGAGGCGCTTAGCTGGCAGACGGAGAAGATTCCATTCGCGACCTCGATCGTGCCGATCTACATGCGCACTATGATCGATTTCTGCCAGAGCGCGGCGATGATGCACGAGGTCTCGGGCGGGCGATTCAGCCTGGGCATCGGCATCGCCCATGGGCCCTCCTACGTCCGCATGGGCGTGACGCCGGGCAAGCCGCTCGCCGACACCCGTGCCTTCATCGAGAAGTTCCGCGCCGAGACGAGCTTCGGCCCGCTGCCGCCAATCATCGTCGCGGCGCTGCGCAAGAAGATGGTCGCGCTAGCCGGCGAACTGGCCGAGGGCGTGGTGTTCGCCAATGTCTGCCGCAGCCACATGCACGAGTCCCTGTCGGGCCTGCCGGCCGCCAAGCGCAAGGACAGCTTCTTCATCGGCAACATGATCCCGACCTGCATCAGCGACGACGTCGAGGCGGCGAAGGCGGTGAACCGGCGCACGCTGAGCCGCTACGCCGGCCTGCCGAACTACCGCAACTACTGGAAGGAAGCGGGCTACGTCGAGGAGATGACCGCGATCGAGAAGGCGCTCGCCGAGGGCCGCAACGACGACGTGCCGAAGTACCTGACCGACCGGTGGCTGGCCGACAACACTCTGTTCGGCCCGGCCGCCAAGGTCCGCGAGGGCGTCGCCGCCTGGCGCGACGCCGGCGTCCACTCCCCGATCCTCGTGCCGTCCTCGGCCAACGGAAACCAGAACAGGGCGATCGAAGAAATCTTCGCCGCCTTCTCATAGCTGGGAGCGCGGCACTGGAGTGCCGCGCTCCCAGCACTTAAGCTCCTCGCGAAAAGAGGAGTCGCATGCCCAAGCTCGGATACCTGCTGCCGACGCGCGAGCGCGTCATGGAGAACCATCACGAGACCGGCTCGCTGCTGGCGCTCGCCGAGACGGCCGAGAAGCTGGGCTACGATTCGATCTGGGTCGGCGATTCGGTGACGGCGCGGCCGCGCCATGATCCGCTCACCCTGCTGGCCGCCGTCGCCGCGCGTACGAGGAAGGCCGAGCTCGGCACCGCCGTGCTGCTGCCGGCCCTGCGCAATCCGGTGCTGCTGGCGCATCAGGTGGCGACGGTCGACCGCATCGCCGAGGGCCGGCTGATCCTGGGCATCGGCATCGCCTCGGACATGCCGGCGATCCGGCTCGAGTTCGAGGCGACTGGCGTGCCGTTCGACAAGCGTGTCGGCCGCATGAACGAGGCAATTCGTCTGTGTAAGGCGCTGTGGACCGGCAAGCCGGTCGACTGGAACAAGCTCTGGACCGTGAAGCAGGGCACGGTCGGCCCGACGCCGCACCGCCCCGGCGGTCCGCCGATCTGGTTCGGCGGCGGCCTCCCGGCCGGCCGCGAGCGCACCGGCAAGCTCTATGACGGCTGGTTCCCCAATCTGCCGACGCCCGAGGAATATCCTGCCCAGCTCGCTGGGGTGCGCGCGGCGGCGAAGGCGGCCGGCCGCGATCCCAATGCCATCACTGGCGCGATGTACCTGACGCTCGCGATCGACGACGACACGAAGCGCGCCGACGCCAAGATCGATTCCTACCTCGCGCACTACTACGGCGTGCCGGCGGCGCAGATGCGCGCGCGCCAGAGGAGCTTCGCCGGGCCGGTGTCGGGCGCGGCGGCATGGATCAAGAGCTACGCCGATGCCGGCGCCACGCACATCATGCTGCGCTTCGCCGGCGAGCATGAGCGGCACCTCGAGCAGGGCGCGAAGATCAAGCAGGAGCTGGGCTGGGCCTAACCGCATGCCCAAGCTCGGATACCTGCTGCCGACGCGCGAGCGCGTCATGGAAGGCCAGCCCGAGACCGGTCCGCTGCTGGCGCTGGCCGAGAAGGCCGAGGGACTGGGCTTCGATTCGATCTGGGTCGGCGATTCGGTGACGGCGAAGCCGCGCCACGAGCCGCTGGCGCTGCTGGCCGCCGTCGCCGGCCGCGTGAAGCAGGCCGAGCTCGGCACCGCTGTGCTGCTGGCTGCGTTGCGCAATCCAGTGCTGCTGGCGCACCAGGCGGCGACGCTGGATCAGATCTGCGAAGGCCGGCTGATCCTGGGCATCGGCATTGCCGGCGACACGCCAGCGGTGCGGCGCGAGTTCGAGGCCACCGGTGTGCCGTTCGACAGGCGCGTCGGCCGCATGAACGAGGCGATACGGCTCTGCCGGGCGCTGTGGACCGGACAGCGCGTGGACTGGACGGGCTTTTGGACCGTCAAGCAGGCCACGGTGGGCCCGATGCCATACCGGCCGGGCGGCCCGCCGATCTGGTACGGCGGCTTCCTGCCCGCGGGGCGGGCGCGCACCGGCCGGATGTACGACGGCTGGTTCCCGAGCCAGCCGAAGCCCGAGGACTATGCCGCGCAGTTCGAAGACGTGCGGTCGGCAGCGCGCGCGGCTGGCCGCGACCCCGCGACTATCGCCGCCGCGATGTACGTGACCCTGGCGATCGACGACGACCCGGCGCGCGCCGATGTTCGGATGGACGACTATCTCGCGCGCTATTACGGCATGCCGGCCGCCGAGAC
>DASXQC010000726.1:0-15947 GCA_036493235.1 Reyranella sp. | reverse complement strand
CGTCTCGGCGAAGGTATAGAAGATGCGCTGGCCGACATTGGACTGCTCGCGCATCGGCTCGAGCGTGTTGGATGTCGAGATTTTCTGGACCGCGATCGTCAGGCTCGGGCGATTGTCGGCCTGGCCGATGGCGAATCGCGGCAAGGAAGCGGCGCCGGCAAGACCGAGCGCAAGACGACGGGACAGCAGCATGAATCGACCCCAGATAACTTCTGCTGCCTTTCTGCTCTCTGCCCGTGACTCTATGATTGCAAGGATTGAAGGTTCTTTTCGAAAGAGCTATTTTAGCTAAATGAAAAGAGCCAGCATAACCGAAGCAAAAAATGGCCTGAGCGCGCTGATCGACGGTCTGCGGCGTGGTGCGGGCGTGCTGATCGTCGATCGTGGACGTCCTGTGGCGCGCTTGGAGCCGGTGAGCAGTGCGCCAGCCGTCCTCGAGGACGGTCGCCTCATGCGGCTCGTGCGTGACGGCATCGTTCGGCCCGCCAAGGCACCGCTCTCGAAAGCATTGCTTTCTGGACCGCTGCCTGTGCCAAAGGACGGCGCGTCGGCCGTTGCGGCGCTGCTGGACGAGCGGCGGCACGGTCGGTGAAATTCTGGGATTCCTCAGCGGTGGTTCCGCTGGTTGTCCACCAGAAGGCTACCGCTGCGATGCGGGGCGTGGCACTGAGCGATCCATTGATGCTCGTCTGGTGGGGAACAGGGGTGGAGTGCGCATCCGCATTGGCCCGCCTCGAACGCGAAGGAACGCTCGACAGCGCCGGTGTCGCCGCGGCATTCGGGCAATTGTCGGCGCTCGGCGCAGGCTGGCAGGAGATCGACGCAGGAGATCTCGTCCGGCAAACAGCAACCCGGTTGCTGCGCGTGCATCCGCTGCGTGCCGCCGACGCTCTGCAGCTGGCGGCCGCATTCGTTGCCGCCGATGGGTTGCCGCCGACGCTCGAGCTCGTGACGCTCGACGAGCGCTTGGCTGTGGCGGCACACAAGGAGGGATTTCCCGTCGTGCTCGCCTGATCAGGCTTGCGCCGTGTGCACGGCGGCGATGTAGGCCAGCACCAGGCGTACAGCCTCGTCCTCGAAGCTCCTGCTCTTGAAGAAGGGCTGCTCTTCCACCACGGCGGCGCGGACGACGCCCATCAGCGCACGCGACAGCACGAACCTCTGCTCCCGGCTGAGCTGGATCAGCATTCCTTCGGATTGCGCGAGGAATTCCATGATCGGCTGCATCGTCTCGGACGACGTGCCCTGCGCCAGGATCGACTCGATCACCGCCCGCCGCGCGCGCTGCCGGCCGCTGAAGGCATTGACCAGCGCCCGCACCATCGCCCGCACGCGCTGCTCGCCGGACGCCTGCGGATCGCCCCGCAACGCGGCGGCGACCGCCATGAGCGTCCGCCGGATCTCGCTTTCGGCCAGCGCACGCAGCAGCGCCTGCTTGTTGGCGAAGTACTGGTAGAGCGTGCCGATGCTGACGCCCGCGCGCTCAGCCACCGCGTTGGTGGTGAAGCCTGCGAGCCCGCTCCCCTCCAGGACCTGAGCCGCCGCTTCGACGATCGCCACCACGGTTTCTTCCGCGCGCGTCTGCCGGGGAGTTCGTCGTTTGGTTCCAACGGGTTGGCCGCGTCTTGCCATGTCGTCTGCCGGGTTCCGAAAGCGAGTATGGAAACATGAGCATTGCTCATATCTTGGCCGAAGCGCAAGAGACGGAGGCGTGAGTTTGAGTCCCATCCTGAAGCTCTACACGATCCTGCTGCCCGTGGTGCTGGGCTCCGCATTGATCGAGGGCCTATGGATCAGCCGCACACGCGGCAACGGCTACAACTGGAAGGAATGGGCGACGTCGCTGGGTGACGTCGCAGTGCGCCGGCTGTTCGCCTTCGCGCCGTTCGGCATCCTCGCCCCGGTCTACTTCTGGGCCTACGACCACCGCCTGTTCACGCTGTCCGCCGATTCTGTGGCCGGCGTGCTGGTGCTCTTCGTCAGCCTCGAGTTCTTCTACTACTGGTTCCATCGCGCCAGCCACTCGATGCGCTATTTCTGGAACAGCCATTCGGTCCATCACTCGCCCAACAGCTTCACCCTGGCGACGGCATATCGGCTGGGCTGGCTCGGCAAGTTCACCGGCGCCACCATCTTCTTCACACCGATGATGCTGTTCGGTTTCGAGCCCGTGACCGTGCTGATCGCCCTCCAACTCAACCTGACCTACCAGTTCTGGATCCACGCCGAGTGGATCCCCAGGCTCGGCTGGCTGGAATACGTGCTGAACACGCCGTCGGCGCACCGCGTCCACCATTCGCGCAATCCCGAGTATCTCGACGCCAACTACGGCGGGGTCCTGATCGTGTTCGACCGCCTGTTCGGCACCTACATTGCGGAGCGCGCCGACGTGCCGTGCCAGTACGGCCTGGTCACGCCGGTCACGACCTACAATCCGATCCGCATCAACTTCGATCCCTGGATCGGCCTCGTGAAGGACCTCGCCGGCGCGCGCTCGGTTCGTGAGGCCTGGATGTTCCTGTTCGGCCCGCCCGGCTGGCGGCCCGACGGTAAGGGCCTGACGACCAAGGAACTGCGCGCTCAGGTAGCCATGACTTAATCTCCTTTGAGCCGGTCGTTGGTCGACGCCAGAGTCCGGCCGAAGGAGACACCGGATGCCGAAAGACAAGGTCTGCGTCGTGATCGGCGCCGGCGACGCGACGGGTGGGGCGATCGCGCGGCGCTTCGCGCGCGAGGGGTATACCGCGGTGGTGACGCGCCGCCATGCCGACAAGCTGCAGCATCTTGTAGCGCAGATCACCGGCGAGGGCGGTAAGGTCCATCCGTTCGGCTCCGACGCGCGCGACGAGGAGCAGGTGGCGAAGCTGTTCCAGCAGATCGAGACCGAGATCGGCGAGATCGAGGTCTTCGTCTTCAACATCGGCGGCAACGTACGCTTCGACATCCGCGACACGACGCCCCGCGTCTACCGCAAGGTCTGGGAGATGACGGCGTTCGCGGGCTTCCTGACCGCGCGCGAGGCTGCCAAGGTCATGGTGCCGCGCGGCCGCGGCACCATGCTGTTCACCGGCGCCACCGCCTCGATCCGCGGGGGCCGCGGCTTCTCGGCCTTCGCCGGCGGCAAGCACGCGGTGCGCGCGCTGGCGCAGTCGATGGCGCGCGAGCTCGATCCCCAGAACATCCACGTCGCGCACGTCATCATCGACGGCGCGATCGACACCGAGTGGATCAAGGCGAACTTCCCCGACCGCTACAACGCCGGGCCGGACGCCATCCTCAATCCCGACCACATCGCCGAGACGTATTGGCAACTCCATCGCCAGCCACGCAGCGCCTGGACGTTCGAGATGGATCTCAGGCCCTGGAAGGAGACCTGGTAGCTCGCCCCTTGCACAAGAGCTGCGATTGATCGAACAATCGCCGCCATGCCGAGTCGTGTATTGGACCATTGGGGGCTGGTCAGACCCTATCGCTTCGACCGCCTTTTGTGTCTGATCTCGGCCGGTGGGTTGGCTGTCCTCGTGGTCCTGTATGCGATCTACTGCGCGCTGACCGGCGAGCTGATCCGTCATACGCCGCGCGAGGATTACTTCGTCTACCTCCTGGTATTGGTGCTGGCGGGCGCCGCATTGGCGGCTTGGCCGCGACTGGCAGTCCTGCCGCTGGCGCTGGTGATGATCGATCTGTCGCTCGGAGCGGGCTCGCTGGCGCTCAAGAAATCCGGCCTGGCGTTCCATTCGGTCATGCCGCGGAACTACAACGAGGATCAGCGCTTCGAATGGCATCCGCTGCTGCAGGCCGTGCCGATCCCGTCGATCTCGGTCGACGTCGTCGGCCATCACGTGACGCACAGCAGCGCCGGCACCCGCGGCCGCGACTACATGCCCGAGGAACTGTCGCGGAAATCAGTGGTGGCCGCGTTCGGCGGCTCGGCGACCTACGACATCGCGGTCAGCGACGCGGAGACGTGGGTGAACCGGCTGGAGCAGACGCTCGGACCCGACGACTTCGCTGTCATCAATCACGGCGTGCCGGGCTACTCGACGGTCGAACACGTGATCCAGACGGCGTTCTACGCCGACGCGTTCGGCGTCAAGCCGACCTGCGCGCTCTACTACATCGGCTGGAACGACATCCGTAACGCGCACATCAACGACCTCGACCCGGGCTATGCGCGGTTCCATCTGCGCACCATGGTCGATGGCCTGCAGGTGCGGCGGTACGGAGCCGCCTATCGCTCGATCTCGCCGCTGTTCACCGTGGTGGTGCGGCTGGTGAGCCAGGAGATGGAGACCATCCGTCCGCCCGAGTTGCACGGCACTCCGGCGTCGGGCGACGATCCGGCTCTCGAGATGCTGTACCGGCGCAACGCCCGCTCGATCTCGATGATCAACCGTGGCCGCGGCATCCGTACGGTCTGGATCGGGCAGATCCTGAATGTCGCCGCCCTGAACGACGACAAGATCTACGGCTGGCTGCCTTTGGTGCGCGACAAGGACGTCTGGCCGCTGCTCAAGCGGTTTAATGCCGGGCTGCGCGACGAGGCCCAGTCGCTGGGCGATTCCTACGTCGATGTGCGCCCCGCCGACTTCACGGCGGACGATTTCGTCGACCGGGGCCATTTCAGCGCGGCGGGGGCGATCAAGTTTGCCCACCTGATCGCCTCGCAGGTTGCGGAGGCTTGCCGCCGCTAGGCTGCGTTTCCGGGCCAATGGCCCGGAGACCGCTTTAGCGGCGCGGCGTGGTCGCCGCGCCCGCGCCGGCGCCGACCGCACCGCCGATCAGGGCGCCGGTCAGCGGACCCATGCCGGTGAGCGCGCCGATGACGGCGCCCGAACCCGCACCGATGCCGCCGCCGGTCACGGCGCGCTGACCCCAGGTGTCGCCGCAGGCGGTGGCGGTGAGGAGGATGGCGGCGAGAACGACGAAATTGCGCATTTTTTGTTTCCTTGCGGGCTGAGCAGAGGGGAACAGCCCCTCGAAGAGGCTGTACGAGCGACAATGCGGCTGAAGGGGGGCAGTCGGGTGTGACGAACTTGTGGCTGGGCCAAAGCCGACGGCGTGTCCCGCTCAAGGGGCGGAAGTTATAGCCGCGACATTCGCCTCCGGACCTTGTCGAGGAAGGTGTGCCGCGCCGCCTCGCTCGAATGGTCCATGTCGTAATGCGCCATGTAGAAGGAGCGCACGCCCTTGGCGCACATCGGCTTCATGCCGCGCATCAGCACCTTCTTGCCGGCATTGCCCGCGAACAGGACCGCGACCCACCACGGTGAGCCGTAGGTGGTCACCACGCCGAACAGCTTGATGTTGCGGAGCGCCGGCTCGAGATGGTTGTCCTTGGGATCGTAGTCGAAGGCGATGCCCGGTCCCCACACCCGGTCGACCCAGACCTTGAGCATCGCCGGCATCGAGAACCACCAGTGCGGGAAGCACAGGATCAGCCCGTCGACCGACTTCAGGGTCTCGCAGTAGTTGGCCACGGCACTGCGGGCGTAATCCTCCCGCATGTAGGTCGCGCGCTCGCGCTCGGTCATCGCCGGCTGGAAGCCTTCGCGATAGAGGTCGGTCGCGACCACCTGATGGCCGTTCTTCGTCAGCGTCTCGACGATCGCCTCGAACAGCGCGTGATTATAGCTGGAGGTCAGCGGATGACAATGCACGACCTGGATACGCATGGCGGACGCCAACGTCCTGCCGGCGCAACCAGTTCCGTCAGATCACGCGCTGGGTGCGCGACCACGACATGTAGAGATCGTGCGCCTGGCGGGCGAGCGGGCCGGGCTGCAGGTCGCGGCTCTCGTAGCGGCTGACCGGCTGGACCTTGCCGGCGTTGCCGGTGGTGAAGATCTCGTCGGCGTCGTCGAGCTCGGGCGTCGTGACCGTGCGCTCCTCGACCTTCACGCCCGCATCGCGCAACAGGGTGATGGTGCGGTTGCGCGTGATGCCGGCGAGGAAGCTGCCGTTCGGCACCGGCGTTGCCACCACGCCGCCCTTGGCGAGGAAGATGTTGGAGCTGCAGGTCTCGGCCACGTTGCCCGCCGAATCGAGCACCACGCCGTTGTTGAAGCCGCGCGCCAGGATCTCGGCGACGCCGCGCGAGGAGTTGGGATAGAGGCAGGAGGCCTTCGCCATGGTCGGCGCGCTCTCGGGCGTCGGCCGGCGGATGGTGCGGCAGAGGCCCAGCGTCAGCGGCGTGCCGGCGCGCATCGGCGAGAGGTAGACGCACAGCAGGAACTCGGTGGACTCCGGATCGACCGAGATCGGGCCCGCGCCGCCCTTGGTCGCCCAGAACATCGGCCGCACATAGAGCTCGGCCTTCGGCCCGAAGCGCCGCACGCCCTCGACCATCAGGTCGAGGATCTCCTTGGCGGTCTTGGTCGGCATCAAACCCAACGCCTTGGCCGAGCGCACGACGCGTTCGGCGTGCTGGTCGAGGTCGGGCCCGCAGCCGTCGAAGGCACGGCCACCGTCGAATACCATCGAGCCTAGCCAGAAGGCGTGGTCGCGCGGGCCCAGGATGGCGGGGTTACCCTCGTGCCACGTGCCATTCCAGTAGGTGAGCGTGTCCATGTGAGCTTAGGTCCTTGGTTCGAAAGCGGGCGGAAATAGCAGATTTCGACGTATGCGGCAGCCTGTTGGCGTCTCGGGCTGGGGCCTAGCTCAGTTTGGGCTGGGATCCGCAGAGGCCGCAGGGCGGTCTGATTGGGGCGAAATCGCGGCGGCCGGCGGGCCTAAATGCCTTCGTTGTGAAGGCACGCTAACGGGGGTCACTGCGTAACTACCGATATCGAAGCTGCCGCCTCATCCCCCTCGAGGCGAGCGGCTCATCAAGGAGGCAAGTCATGTTGAAGACGACCCTGTTCACCACTCTTGCCGCCGCGGCGATTTCCCTGCCGGCGCTGACCGTCCCGGCGCTGGTGACGCCCGCGGCCGCACAGGCCAATCTGAACATCTCGATCGGCACGCCGCCCCCGGCGCCTGTTTATGAGGTCACTCCGGCGCCGCGCGCGGGCTATGTCTGGGCCCCGGGCTACTATCGCCATGATAGCGGTCGCTACGTCTGGACGACGGGCCGCTGGATGGCGGAGCGTCCAGGCTACCACTGGACCAATGACCGCTGGGAGCACGGCCCGCACGGCTACTATCACGTCCCGGGCACCTGGGAGCATGCCCAGGCGTCCCGCGACCGCGACCATGACGGTGTGCCCAATGCCTATGACCGGCATCCCGACAACCCCTATCGCCGCTAGCCTCTAGCGGGCGAGATGACAGGAAGCGGGGCGCGAGGCGCCCCGCTTTCTTTTTTGCTATCCTCCGGGTTCATCGCCGGAGTTCAGACAGCAATGCCCGCACCGCTCACTATCCGCCTGCATCCCAACGACAATGTCGTCGTCGCGCGCATGGGCATCCTGCCCAGCACCAAGGTCGAGGGCGATGTCGCGGCGCTGACGCGCGTGCCGCCGGGCCACAAGATCCTGACCCGCGCCGTGAAGAAGGGCGAGCCGCTGCGCAAGTACAACCAGATCATCGGCTTTGCGACCGACGATCTCGCGCCCGGCACGCACATCCACACGCACAACTGCGTCATGGGCGACTTCGAGCGCGACTATGCGTTCTGCGCCGACGCGCATCCGACCCAGTACGTCGATCCGCCGGCGACCTTCATGGGCTATCGCCGCGCCGATGGCCGTAGCGCCACGCGCAACTACATCGGCATCGTCACCACGGTGAACTGCTCGGCCGCGACCAGCCGCATGATCGCCAAGCACGTCGAGCCGTTGCTGGCGCAGTTCCCGAACATCGATGGCGTGGTGCCGCTGACCCATGGCGGCGGTTGCGGAATGGCGGCGTCCGGGCTGGAGATGGACGTGCTGCGCCGCACCCTCGCGGGCTACACGCGCCACCCCAACATGGCGGCGGTGGTGATGCTGGGCCTGGGCTGCGAGACGAACCAGATCTCCGGCCTAATGGAGGCCGAGGGCCTCAGCGAGGGGCCGAAACTGATCCCGATGGCGATCCAGGACGAGGGCGGGGTGTCCAAGACCGTGATGCGCGCCGTCGGTTTCCTGAAGGAGCTGCTGCCCGAGGCCAACGCCGTGAAGCGCGAGCCGCTTCCGGTGAGCGACCTGATTCTCGCGCTGCAGTGCGGTGGCTCGGATGGCTACTCGGGCATCTCGGCCAATCCGGCCCTGGGCGCCGCGGTCGACCTGCTGGTGCGCCATGGTGGCAGCGCTGTGCTGTCGGAGACGCCGGAGATCTACGGCGCCGAGCACCTGCTGACCCGTCGCGCGGTCAGCCGCGAGGTCGGCGAGAAGATCGTCAAGCGCATCAAGTGGTGGGAGGACCATTGCGCCCGCACCGGCGGCGAGATGAACAACAATCCGTCGCCCGGCAACAAGGCGGGCGGGCTGACCACCATCCTCGAGAAGTCCTTGGGTGCAGTTGCGAAGGGCGGCACTACCAACCTGGTCGACGTCTACGAATACGCCCAGCCGATCACGGCCAAGGGCTTCGTCTACATGGATTCGCCGGGCTACGACCCGGTTTCGGCGACCGGGCAGGTGGCGGGCGGCGCCAACGTGTTGTGCTTCACGACCGGCCGCGGCTCGGTATTCGGCTGCAAGCCGACGCCCTCGCTCAAGCTCGCCACCAACAGTGCCCTCTACCGCCGGATGACCGACGATATGGACATCAACTGCGGCTCGATCGTCGACGGCGAGGAGACGATCCAGGACAGCGGCAAGAAAATTTTTGAACTGATCGTGAAGACAGCTTCGGGCCAGAAGACCAGGTCCGAGGCGCTGGGCATCGGTGACGACGAGTTCGAGCCCTGGAAGATCGGCGCCACGATGTAGTTGCGCCCGGCTTGCAACCTTGGACCGTGCCATGCGTTGTTTACTGCGGCCCTACGACTTGCGAACTTGGCCTTGCTTTGGTGGCCCAGCCCGTGAGGGCGGCGGATACTTCCAACGCGATCCCCAAAAATTCCGAGAGTTGTCGCGGTCGATGCAGCGAGCACGGCATCCTGCGCGTTAGTGCTCGTACTAGTCTAAGGAGACGCTCAAGATGCCAACCGGTACTGTTAAGTGGTTCAACGCCACCAAGGGCTTCGGCTTCATCCAACCGCAGGAGGGCGGGAAGGACGTCTTCGTCCATATCAGCGCCGTCGAGCGCGCCGGCCTCAACGGCCTCAACGAGGGCCAGAAGGTCAGCTACGAGATCGCCACCGAGCGTGGCCGGTCGGCAGCTGTCAACCTCAAGGCGTCTGAATAGGCAACCCGGGAAATTTTTAATGACGGCGGCGTGGTCTCCACGCTGCCGCTCTGTTTTGCGTCGCCGCTCTTGAGCGGTGGCGCCATCGCGGCGAACATGGCCGCATGCGAACCCCGTTGCACTACGCGTCGCTTGATGACGTCGTGCGCCAGCTCAAGGCGCGCCAGCTCAGCTCCGTCGACCTCACCCGTGCGTTGCTCGATCGCATCGGCCGGATCGATCCCAGGCTCAAGAGCTTCGCCACCCTCACTCCCGAGCGCGCCTTGGCCGATGCCGCGGCGCGCGATGCGGAAACGGCCGGCGGCCGTTCGCGCGGTGCGCTGCACGGCGTGCCAATCGCAGTCAAGGATCTCTGCAACACCGAAGGCGTGCCGACCGCCGCCGGCATGATGATCCATCGGAAGAACATCCCGGCCGAGGACGCGACCGTGGTGGCGCGGCTCAAGGCCCAGGGCGCGGTGATCCTGGGCAAGCTGCAGATGACCGAGGGCGCGTTCGGCGCGCACCATCCGAGCATTCCCGCGCCGCTCAACCCTTGGAACGAGGCCTATTGGACCGGCTCGTCTTCCTCGGGCTCGGGTGCCGCGACGGCGGCGGGCCTGTGCTACGCCTCGCTCGGCTCCGACACCGGCGGCTCGATCCGCTTTCCCTCGACGATGAACGGCTTGAGCGGACTGAAGCCCACCTGGGGCCGAGTGAGCCGTGCCGGAGTCTTTCCGCTCGCCGACTCGCTCGACCATATCGGCCCGATGTGCCGCAGCGCGCTCGACTGCGCGATCGTGCTGGGTGCGATCGCGGGCGAGGATGAGCGCGACCCGACGGCGGTGCCGCTGCCGGTCCCCGACTACGCCGCCACGATCGGCTCGGGCGTCGCCGGCAAGCGCATCGGCCGGCCGACCAACCTCAAGGACCTCGACGACGATGGCCAACGCGCGCTCGACGGCGCAGTGGAGGTGCTCGCCAAGGCGGGCGCGAAGATCGTCGATGTCGCGCTGCCGGCGGGCTTCAACGAGTCCGCGCTAGACTGGGTACCGCTGTGCGCCGTCGAATGTGCGATTGCCCACGAGGCGACTTATCCGTCGCGCGCCGCCGAATACGGGCCGGTGCTGGCCGGGTTGATCGATGCCGGCCGCCGCCTGTCGGGCACCGAGCTCGCGCATCTGCAGGTGCGCCGCGCCGCGATCACCGGTGGGTTGAACAAGCTGCTGGCGTCGGTCGACCTGTTGCTGATGCCGGTCATGCCGCAGGCGGTGTGGTCGCTGCAGGGCCTGGCCGCGGCTGGAAGAGATTCCGACACCGTCGCTGCACGTTTGCGCTTCACCGCGCCGTTCGACATGAGTGGCCATCCCACGCTTACCCTGCCGGGCGGCATGACGCCGGACGGCATGCCGGTCGGCTTCCAGATCGTCGGCCGCGCCTTCGACGAGGCGGGAATCCTCGCGGCCGGTCACGCCTACCAGCAAGCGACCGATTGGCACCTGAGGCGACCGCCGCTGGACGCCTGATTCACGCTTGCTGTACGATATCGGCGGGGAGCGATGCAGGGCGGATGACAACACCTTTCCGGCCAAGTTTGCGGCTGAAGCCGAGCATCTTGAGCCTGTTCGTCCTGCTGACCGTCCCCGTCCTCGCCGTCATCATCATCATCAACTACGTCTCGAACGACCGCATTGCCCGGGTCAAGGGGCAGGAGCTGGTCGAGCGCTTCCGGCTCGAGGCGATCGACAGCGTTCGCGAGATCTTCGAGCCGATCAAGTCGATGGTCCGCGTCGCCGCGATGCTCGGCGAGCAGCAGGACGACTTCTACGCCGACAACCGCTCGATGAAGTACTTCGAGACGATTCTCCAGCACAGCCCGAGGATCGTCTCCGCCTATGTCGGCCTGAATGACGGCCAGTTCCGCCAGGCCCGCCGCCTGGCGCCCGACTCCGTGCTGTTCGGCAAGCAGGTGCCGGCCGGCACGCGGTTCTCGTATCACTGGCTCGAATATCCGAACGGCAGCGGCGCGGTCGACCACAACGTCTTCCTCGACGCCAACGGCCAGGGCGTGGGAGCACAGCAGGCGCCGACGGCCTACGACCCGCGCAACCGCATGTGGTACCGCGCGACGGTTGAGGCGAACGGCCTCTACATCACCGATCCCGACGTCTTCGCCACGCTCGGCCTGATCGGCTTCACTGTCGCACAGCCGTTCAGCAAGGACGGCGAGGTGAGGGGCGTGGTGGCGATCGACATCACGCTCGACGGCCTGTCGCAATACATTGCCGAGCACAAGGTCAGCCGCAACACGCTGAGCTACGTCCTCGACCAGGACGGCCGCGTGCTCGCCGCCTCCGACCTCTCCAAGACCTACACCGCCGACAAGGGCAAGGTCGACCTGCGCCACATCAGCGACCTCGAGAACGAGCTGCCGGCGCTCGCTTACGGCGCCCATCCGCGCAACGGCGGCGGCACGCTCTACAGCTTCACCTATGACGGGCACGAGTACTTCGCCAGCCTGTCGACCCTGCCGGCCGATTTCGGCAAGCGCTGGCAGCTCTTCATCGTCACGCCGGTCGCCGACTTCACCGGGGCCTATGACCGCAACAACCAGCTGCTGCTCACGGTCGGGATTGGCGCGACGCTGATAGCGCTCACCGTGATCTACTTCCTGTCGGGGATGCTGTCGGCGCCGCTCGAGCGGCTGGCCACCAAGGTGACCCAGATCGAGAAGATGGACGGCGAGCCGCTGCCGCTCGTGCGCTCCAAGGTGCGCGAGATCGACGTGCTGGCGCGCGCCATCGACAAGCTCGACTCGGCGGTGAAGGCGTTCGCCGCCTTCGTGCCGGTCGGCCTAGTGCGCGAGCTGCTGACGACAGACGCCAAGACCCAGCTCGGCGGCCACAGCCGCTTCCTCACCATCATGTTCTCCGATCTCGAGAATTTCTCGAGCCTGTCGGAACGCATCCCGACCCAGGCGCTGCTGCAGCAGGTTTCGCGCCACCTCGAGCTGGTGATCCGCTCGATCAACCGGGAGCACGGCACGATCGACAAGTTCATGGGCGACGGCGTCATGGCCTTCTGGGGCGCACCGGCGCTGCTCGAAGACCATGCCTATCGCGCCTGTGTCGCGGCGCTGCGTGTCCAACGCGGCATGGACGAGCTGAACGCGCAGTGGAAGGCCGAGGGCCACGAGTCGCTGCGCGTGCGCATCGGCATCCATTGCGATGCCGTGCTGGTCGGCAACATCGGCTCGCGCGAGCGGATGAGCTACACCGTGCTGGGCGACGGCGTGAACGTGGCGGCGCGTCTGGAGGGCGTGAACAAGGAGTTCCGCACCACCATCTGCATCAGCCACGCCACCTTCCGCGAGGCGGGCGAGAATCTCTGTGTGCGGCCGATCGACGAGGTGACCGTCAAGGGGCGCCGCGGCCTGGTGCCGATCTACGAGTTGTTGGGCGCCTACGGCGCCGGTCCGGACCTCGAGCCGAGCCTGCAGTCACTGCGGCTGGCCGAACTCACCCGGATGGCGCACGCGGCGTTGTTGCATCGCGATAACGCCTGCGCCATGCAGGGCTATCGCGCGGTGCTCTGCGAGTTTCCGGACGATCCGGTGGCGCAGGTCATGGTAAAAAGGTTGGGGGAGGGATGAACGACGGATCCGAGATGGTATTGCGCGTGCCCGTGAAGGCGCTGCGCCCCAGCGAATATACCTCGGCACTGATCCAGGCGCTCCGGAACGAGCCGGAAATGGTGAGGGGCAGACAGGTGTTGGAGGTCGGCTCGGGCAGCGGCGTGGTGCTGGCCGTGCTCGGTGCGCTGGGCGCTGGCTCGGTGTGCGGCATCGACATCGAGGAGGACGCCATCGAGGCGTCGAGCCGGCTGCTTGCCCGGCTCGGCCACGACAATGTCGAGTTCCTCCAGGGCGACATGTGGCGGCCGGTGACCGGGCGCCGCTTCGACCTGATCGTCGCCAACCTGCCGAACTCACCGCATCCGCAGGTGTCGATCTCCGGCCGCCCGCCGAACTGGAGCGCCGGCGGTCCCGATGGACGGAAGCTGGTCGACGCCTTCATCGACGGCCTGGCGGCGCATCTGGCGCCGGGTGGCCGCGCGCTGATGACCCACAACTCCTACATCGGCCTCGACCGCACGCGCTCGGCCGCGACCTGCCACGGACTCTCCTGCGACGTGCGCCTGTCTATCCTGGTCTATGTGCCGGAGGAGAAGCTCGCCCTTATGACGCCGAGCCTCGTGCAGGCGGAGCAGGGGCGGTCGCTCCACAGCTTCGGGCCCTACACGTTCGGCGAGATCCACATCGTCGAGTTTGGCGCGCCCATCGCATGAGCCTGCGGGTCCTGTGCCGCCTGCTGCTGGCGTTCGCGGCGCTGCTGTCGATGCTTGCGGCGGCGCGCGCCGAGACACCGGATGACGCGCTGGAGGCGGTGCTCAGAGAGGCGCGCGAGCACTGCGCCCAGCCGACCGATCGCCTCGAGCGCATCCTGTGCGGCAAGCCGCTGCGGATCGGCGTGCGCGACTACTATCCGCTGTTCGGCATGCGCGAGAGCGAAGTGCATGTCGGCTACGAGCCTGACATCGCCCGCACGATCGCCCAGCGCCTCGGCGTCAAGATCGAGCTCGTTCGCGTCAACGCCGCCACGCGCATCCCGCTGCTGGGCGAGGACCGCATCGACCTGGTGCTGGCGACCATGGGACACACCACCCAACGCGACAGCCAGCTCCGCTTCATCCGGCCGCACTACTATCAGTCCGAGACGGCGCTGGTCGGCCCCAAGGCGCTGCACATCGCCGATTGGGACGACGTCGCCACCCGCACCATCTGCGTCGCCGTCGGCAACGTCTCCAACGCCGAGCTGGTGTCGCACAACGCCCGCCTGATGCTGTTCGACGAGGCGGGCGTGCTGCCCGATCGGCTGAAGGACGAGACCTGCACGCTGGCCGCCCAGGACGACAGCTTCTTCGCCTACTATTTCACCAACCCCGCCTTCGCCGACCGCTTCGAGCAGAAGTTCGGCTTCGCCCAGGTGCCGTGGGGCATGGGCGTGGCGAAGACCGGCAGTGACAAGCTTGCCCGCGCCCTCGACCTGCTGAGCCAGATCTACCATCGCGACGGGACGTTCCTCGAGATCGCCCGCAAGAACCGCATCCGCACGGCCTTCCTCGAGCGCCAGCAGCAGGTCTGGCAGCGGCCCGATTGCAACACAGCCAAGGGCAGCACCAACACCGCCTGTGTCCTGCCGGCTCTCAATCTGGAGCTCAAGCCGACGCCGTTCGCCGGCACCGTCGAATTGGCCGAGGACTGGATCGAGAAGCGGTTCGGCATCGACATCACCCTGCCGATGCTCAAGACCGCGCCGGCCTTTTCGCTGTTCCTGAACGGCATGGCCAATTCGCTGATCCTGATCGCGGGTGCACTGACGGCGACCTTCGTCTTTGCGATCGCGTTCGGCTTCTCGTTGGGCTCCGAGTTCAAGCCGCTGCGCGGGCTCGCCTGGCTGGTCACCATGACGCTGCAATCCTCGCCGATCGTGCTGACCCTGGTGATCGCCGCGACCTTCGCCCACGCGTTGCTGCCCTATTCGGCGAGCGTGGCACTCGGCGCGTCGATCCTGGCGCTCGGCCTCACCAACGGCAGCAACGCCGGCCAGGCCGTGTCGGACGCGGTGATCAGCCTGCACCACGAGGGCCGCGAGAAGGGCATGGCGCTGTTCGTGCACGCGCTCGGCCGTTCGGCGACCTCGATCGTCGCCTTCCTGATCAACGCCGCCAAGGGAACGCCGGCGGCGAGCTTCATCGGCGCGCCGGAACTCCTGGGCGCGCTGACCGACGTCAGCTCGTTCTCGAGCGGCCGGGCGACGATCTACTGCCTGGTCCTGATCTTCTACACGGTCGTGGTGATGATCGTCGTCTGGGCGTGCGGCTGGCTGCGCGCCTGGCTCGAAGGCCGCGAGGTGCCGGCATGAAGCTCGCCGACATCTGGGGGGACTACGTGCCGGCGCTGCTGAGCGGCATGGCGACCAACTTCGAGATCTCGATCGTGGCGCTGCTGCTCGGGCTCGCGGTCGGCATGCCTTTTGCGGCGCTGCGGTTCTATGGCGGCCGGGCCAGCATCGCCTTCGCCGCGTTCGTGATCTCGCTGATGCGCGCGGCGCCGACTTTCGTGGTGATGTTCTTCCTGCTGAACGTGGTGCGCGACGTGAGCGTGTTCGGCGTCAAGCTGACCCTGTCCGGCGTCATGACCGTCGCGGTGTCGCTGGTGCCGTATTCGGCGGCCTACACCGCCGACGCGGGCGTCGAGGCGCTGCGCCAGTGGGATCGCGGCTCGCCGCTCGGGGCGCTGCTCTTCCTGCCCAACATCACCCGCGCCTTCTTCGTGATCGTGATGGCGTCGGGCGCCGCCGCGGCGATCGGCGTGCCGGAGGGCATCTCGGTCATCCTGCGCGAATCGGCGCTGCTGCCGTCGCTCGGCGACCGGCTGGTCATCTTCGCGATCGGCATCGCGCTGTTCGGCGTGCCATTGCAGATCGGCCTCGCTTTGATGCGCTGGCTGCAGCGCGAGCTCGGCCGGCGCCTGGTCAGTGCATGAGGGTTTCATGAGAGTTCGCGTTCCGTCGCGCTGCAGTGTCGTGCTCGGCGCGACCCTGTCGGTCGCGGCCCCCTACGTCCGGGCGCAG